>CANJSR010000326.1 GCA_947476855.1 Acetobacteraceae bacterium | reverse complement strand
GGAGGATCTCGGCTTCCGGCATGATGAAGGCGAGGGTTTCCGCCATCCGCGCCATGCGGGCGTCGTCGCGGGCGACGTGGAGGACCGAGCCGGTGAATTCTCGGCGGCGCTGGGCGAGGAGGAATGCGTCCCAGCCTTCCGGCGCGCCCCAGACCTGGAGGGTTTCAGTCATGGGCGGGCCCTGGGGATGGCGAGGGCACGGACGGTCTCACCAATGCCAGTGAGGGATACCGCCAAACCACGGTCGTCCAAACCAACGCCCCCTCCCCCCTTGAAGGGGAGGGTTGGGGTGGGGGGTAGGCGAGCCCCAGTCCTTGCGATGAGCGGAAAGGAGCCGTGCCCCACGACCCAATCGTTGGTGCCGCGATGACCCCCCACCCCGGCCTTCCCCCTCAAGGGGGGAGGGGGCGTTGAAACACCCATCCAACCCATCACCCCGCCACCGCCTTCCGGATTCGCGCCAGCATCGGGGGGGCATCGTCGGGCATCGGGCGGCGGCCGGTCAGCCAGTCGGCCAGGTCCACGTCTGGCCAGTCCATCAGCGCCTCCAGCGCGTCCAGGTCCTCATCCGTGAACGCGGCGAGGTTTGCACGCACGAATCCCCCGATCATCAGATCGTTCTCGAAGGTCCCGCGATGGGTGGCCCGGAACAGAAGGCGGCGGCGCCTCGTATCCAGCTCATTGGGTTCTGGTTGTGTCATCTGCGTGCTGTCATATAGCCACCCCAATCAATTCCTGTCAGCCCGTGGACACCGATCCCCTCGCCCCGCTTTTCGCGCCCCAGACATCCCTGCGCGGCATAGGACCCACCGTCGCCGCCCTGATGGCGCGCGCGACGGGGGGAGAGCGCGTGATCGACCTGTTGTTCCATATGCCGGAATCCTACCTCGACCGCTCCGCCCGCCCGACCATCCGCGACGCTCGCGCCGGCCAGATCGCCACCATGGAAGTCGAGGTCGTCCGCCACGAGCGCCCCGCCAATTCCCGCCAACCCTGGCGAATCGTGGTCCGGGACGAGACCGGGATCGCCGAACTCGCCTTCTTCAAGTTCACCCGGGAAGCCCAGATGCCCCCGGGCGCGCGCCTGCTCGTCTCCGGCAAGGTCGATATCTTCAACGGCCGCGTCACAATCGCCCATCCGGAACACGTAGTCCCGGCCGACCAACCCGACCGCATCCCGACGATCGAGCCGGTCTGGCCGCTGACCGCCGGCCTCTGGCCCAGGCAGGTCGCCAGCGGGATCGCCCAGGCGCTCGACCGCGTACCGGACTTCCCGGAATGGCACGACCAGGCCCTGATGCGGCGGGAGAAATGGCCGGCGTTCCTGGAAGCCCTGCGCGCCGTCCAGACGCCCGACGGCGCCACGCCGGACAAGCGCATGCGGGCACGCCTGGCCTATGACGAGTTCCTTGCCGGCCAGGTGGCGCTGGCCGTCATCAAGGGCCGGGTCCGCGCCCGTCGCGGCCGGCCGCTGATCGGCGATTCCCACCTGCGCGACCAGGCGCTCGCCCGCTTCGGCCACACGCCGACCGAGTCCCAAGACAAGGCGCTGAGGGAAATAGACGCCGACCTCGCCGCCCCGCGCCGGATGCTGCGGCTGCTGCAGGGCGATGTCGGATCGGGCAAGACCCTGGTCGCCATCCTCGCCATGCTGCGCGCGGTGGAGGCCGGCGCCCAGGCCGCGCTGATGGCGCCGACCGAGGTCCTGTCCAAGCAGCACCATCGCGGGCTGTCCCGTCTGTGTCCCCTGCCCGTTGCCCTCCTCACCGGCTCGGTCAAGGGGAAGGAGCGGGCGAAGCTCCTGCGCGGGCTGAAGGACGGCTCGATCCAGATGGTCGTCGGCACCCATGCGCTGTTCCAGGACGCGGTCGAATACCGCGACCTCGCGCTGGCGGTGATCGACGAGCAGCACCGGTTTGGAGTCCAGCAACGCCTGACCCTCGGCGGCAAGGGCGATCAGACAGACGTCCTGGTCATGACCGCCACGCCCATCCCCCGCACTTTGCTGCTGACCCAGTGGGGGGAGATGGACATCAGCCGCCTGACCGGCAAACCCGCCGGCCGCCAGCCGATCAAGACCACGCTCCATTCCCTGGGCACCCTGCCCGACCTGGTCGACGCCATCGCCCGCAAGCTGGACGACGGCGCCCGCGTCTACTGGGTCTGCCCCCTGGTGGCGGAAAGCGAGGCGCTGGACCTCGCCGCGGCCGAGGACCGCTACGCCGCCCTGCACGCCCGCTTCGGCGACCGCGTCGGCCTCGCCCACGGCCAGCAGACGGCCGAGGTTCGCGACGCCGCTTTGGCCGCCTTCGCCGCCGGCACCACGAGCCTGCTGGTCGCGACCACGGTCGTGGAGGTCGGCGTCGACGTCCCCCAGGCCACGATCATGGTCATCGAGCACGCCGAACGCTTCGGCCTCGCGCAGTTGCACCAGCTCCGCGGCCGGGTCGGACGCGGCACCGAACAAAGCTTCTGCCTGTTGCTGCATGAGGACTGGGTCAACGAAACCGCCCGCCGCCGCCTGACCCTGCTGCGCGACACCGATGACGGGTTCGAAATCGCCGACGAGGACTTCCGCCTCCGCGGCGGCGGCGATGCGCTCGGCACCCGCCAGGCCGGCGCGCCCGGCTTCAAGCTGGCCGATCCGGTGGAGCACGAGCCGCTGCTGCACATGGCGCATCAGGACGCTGCCGTGCTGCTGTCACGCGACCCGCGCCTCGACACCGAACGCGGGCGGGCGGTGCGCCTGCTGCTGCGGTTGTTCGGACGGAACGAGGCGATGAAGACCCTCGCGGCCGGCTGAGCGGCTACGCGCCCTCTCGCGGCGGTTCGGCCGGCGGTTCCAGGCGCAGCAGCAGGCGCTCGATGATCGCGGTCAGGTTGGCGATCTCCTGCTCCCGCAGCATGTCGATCTTTTCATGCAACAACTCGATCTCCAACTCCGCCTTCACATTCACATGATAATCGCTCTCCGCTCGGCCGCGATCGATCTCGGCCTGGCGGTTCTGGCTCATCATCAGCATCGGCGCCGTGTAGGCGGCCTGGAACGACAGCACGAGGTTGAGCAGGATGAACGGATACGGGTCCCACCGCTGGATATAGGCGGTGACGTTCAGGATGATCCAGATCGTCAGCAGCACGCTCTGGATCATGATGAACCGCCAGGACCCGACCGTCGCCGCCACCAGATCGGCCAGCCTGGCGCCGAGGCTGATCGCCGGCTCCTCGGGCTTGCGGGCGGGACCGCGCAGGCGCAACTCGCCGAGGCGCAGGTAATCCGCCTGCGAAAGATGAACCGGACCCACCGGGTGCTTGGCCATGAGAGCCCTCCTGTTGCCCCATACATGGGCACCGCGCGGGCGTGCCACAACGCGGCGCGCCCGGGTAGGCGCGCCGGGGTGGGGGGAGCCTACCGCCCGTGGAACACCGGCGCCCGCCGTTCCCGCCAGGCCTGGTGCCCCTCCGACTTGTCCTCGGTCAGTTCGAGGGCAAAGAACCGGTAGACATCGGCCAGAGACGCGTCGCGGATATTGGAAATATCCAGTCCCCGATTGACGGATACCTTGACCAGCCTCGCCGCCAACGGCGGCAGGCCGGCGAGGTGTTCGGCAACGGCCATCGCCTGCTCCATCAGCTTTTCATGCGGCACCAGCCACTGCGCCAGCCCGATCCGGTAGGCTTCCTCCGCCTGGATCGGAAAGCCCAACGCGGTCTTCATCGCCAGCCCCTTGCCCACCCACTGCACCAGCCGCGGAGTCCCGCCATAGGCCGGCAGAATGCCGAGCGCGGCCTGCGGCAACCGCCACTCGGCGCGGTCGGAGGCGACAATGACGTCGCAGGCATAGGTGATGATGCACCCGATCCCGATCGCATACCCGTTCACCGCCGCGATCACCGGCTTCGGGAAGTCATGCACCAGGTTGATCGGGAAGTTCTTCCACTTCGGCAACGCCTTGATGAAATCAGCGGCCGACGCGGTGGAATGCGTGTTCGGGTCCTTCAGATCGGCGCCAGCCGAGAACGCCGTCCCCCTCTCATCCCCCGTCAGCACCACGCAATGGATGCTGTCATCCTCCTCCCACTCCGCAAGCACACGCGGCATTTCCTGGTTGTAGTCTTCCCCCCACGCGTTGCGGGCCTCGGGCCGGCTGAGGGTCATGATCCCCACATTCCCCCGGCGTTCGGTGATCAGCGGCATGGTTTATCCTCCTTCATTGGTCACGTTGGACGCGACCGGAGTATAGGAGCTTCATTCCGCCTGTCTCGTGCATGGACCAAGATGCGACTGACCCAAATTCGCCTGCCGATCGATCACGCCCCCGAAGCGCTGCCCCTGGCGATCCAGGAGGCGTTGGGCGTCAGCCCGGATGACGTGCTGTCCTGGACAATAGCCAGGCGGGGACACGATGCGCGCCGCCGGTCCGCCATCACGCTTGTCTATACGGTGGACGTGGAACTGCGACCGGGCGCTCGGATCAAGGCCGGGACGACGGTGACCGAGACACCCGATACGGGGTATCGCCCGATCGCCCATGCGCCCGCGGGACTGACCGAACGCCCGGTGGTGATCGGCTGCGGGCCGTGTGGGTTGCTCGCCGCACTGACGCTGGCCGAGATGGGGTTCCGCCCGATCATCCTGGAACGCGGCCGGATCGTCCGCGAACGGACGAAGGACACCTGGGGCTTGTGGCGGCGATCCGTCCTGAACCCGGAAAGCAACGTCCAGTTCGGCGAAGGCGGGGCCGGCACATTCTCCGACGGGAAGCTTTACAGCGGGATCAAGGACCCGCGCCACCTGGGCCGCAAGGTGCTGACGGAATTCGTCGCCGCCGGCGCGCCCGAGGAAATCCTGTATGTCTCCAAGCCCCACATCGGAACGTTCCGCCTGGTGACCGTCGTGGAAGGGATCAGGGAAAAAATCCTGGCCCTGGGAGGCGAATACCGGTTCGGCGCGCGGGTTGTTGATTTTGATATCGATGACACCCGCCAGATGCGGGGCGTGATACTCGACAATGGCGAACGCATCGCCGCCCGCCACGTCGTGCTGGCGATCGGCCACAGCGCGCGCGACACGTTCGAGACCCTGCACGCCCGCGGCGTGTTCATGGAGGCGAAACCGTTCTCGATCGGGTTCCGTATCGAACACCCGCAGGCCGTCATCGACCGCGCCCGCTTCGGAACGCCCGCGCATCATCCTCTGCTCGGCGCCGCGGACTACAAGTTGGTGCACCACGCGGCAAACGGCCGATCGGTCTACAGCTTCTGCATGTGCCCCGGTGGTCGGGTGGTCGCCGCGGCCTCCGAGCCAGGCCGAGTCGTTACAAATGGCATGAGCCAGTATTCCCGCGCCGAGTTCAACGCGAACGCCGGGATCGTGGTGGGGATCACGCCCGCGGACTACCCGGATGGGCCGCTGGCGGGCATGGCGTTGCAACGCGATCTGGAAGCCCTGGCCTTCGAGGCCGGCGGCGGAACCTACGCGGCCCCGGTGCAGCGGGTGGAGGACTTTCTGGCCGGGCGGGCGTCTGTTGCTGTTGGCTCGGTCGTGCCGTCCTACAAGCCGGGCGTGACGCCGACGGACCTTGCGGCGGTGATGCCGGGGTTTGTGATTGAGGCAATCCGGGAAGCTCTGCCCGCGTTCGACCGGCAGGTGCCGGGGTTTGCGATGGGGGATGCCGTGTTGACGGGTGTGGAGACGCGGACATCATCCCCGGTGCGTATCCGGCGGGATTCTGTCGGGCAAAGTGTCAATACGAAGGGGTTGTATCCGGCGGGGGAGGGGGCTGGGTATGCTGGGG
>CANJSR010000325.1 GCA_947476855.1 Acetobacteraceae bacterium | reverse complement strand
GGCCATGTGATCGAGTACACCGGCGACACCATCCGCGCGCTGGACATGGCCGGGCGCATGACCGTGTCCAACATGTCGATCGAGGCGGGCGCGCGCGCCGGCCTGATCGCGCCGGACCAGACGACGTTCGACTATGTCCGCGGGCGGGAGTTCTCGCCCAAGGGTGAGGCGCTGGAGCAGGCGATCGCCTACTGGAAGACGCTGCCGAGTGACGCGGGCGCGCATTACGACACGATCGTGAAGCTGACCGCGGATGAGATCGCGCCGATGGTCACCTGGGGCACCACCCCGGGCGCGGTGGTGCCGGTGACCGGCGTCGTGCCGAACCCGGACGATGAGCAGGACGAGGGCAAGCGCGCGCAGTTGAAGCGCATGGTCGAGTACATGGGTCTGACGGTTGGTCAGAAGATGACCGACCTGAAGGTGGATGTGATCTTCATCGGCTCCTGCACGAACGGCCGGATTGAGGATATCCGCGCCGCCGCCGCCGTCGCCAAGGGCCGCAAGGTGGCCGATGGCGTGCAGGCACTGGTGGTGCCGGGCTCGGGCTTGGTCAAGCGGCAGGCGGAGCAGGAGGGGCTGGACCGGATCCTACTGGAGGCCGGGTTTGAGTGGCGCGATCCGTGCTGCTCGATGTGCCTGGGGATGAACCCGGACAAGCTGACGCCTGGCCAGCGTTGCGCCAGCACCTCGAACCGCAATTTCGAGGGGCGGCAGGGTCCGAACGGGCGGACGCATCTCGTGTCCCCCGCGATGGCCGCCGCTGCCGCCGTAGCCGGCCACTTCACCGACGTCCGGCAGCTGGGCTGATCAACCGACGGAATCCGACCTGACCGCGAGGAACCCATGGATAAATTCGACACCCTGACCTCCGTCGCCGCGCCTTTGCCGATGCAGAACGTCGACACCGACAAGGTCATCCCGGCCCGCTTCCTCAAGACCATCAAGCGCTCGGGGCTGGGCGTGCATCTGTTCGACCCGATGCGCTACAAGCCCGATGGCTCGGAAAACCCCGATTTCGTGCTCAACCAGGACCCGTTCCGCAAGGCGCAGATCCTGATCGCGCATGAGAATTTCGGCTGCGGCTCCTCGCGCGAGCATGCCCCCTGGGCGCTGCTGGATTTCGGCATCCGCTGCATCATCGCGCCGGACTTCGCCGACATCTTCTACAACAACAGCTTCAAGAACGGCATCCTGCCGGTCCGCTTGCCGCGCGCGGTCTGCGACCAGTTGATGGACGATGCGCGCCAGGGCGACAACGCCCGCATCACCATCGACCTCGAACGCCAGGTCGTCGTCCGCCCCAACGGCGACGAAATCCCGTTCGAGATCGATCCCTTCCGCAAGCATTCGCTGCTGAACGGCCTCGATGACATCGGCCAGACGCTGCAGCATGTCGGCGCCATCGACGGCTATGAAGCCAAGCAGCGCCAGGCCCAGTCCTGGATGCCCTCCACCGCCGCCTGAAAGACGAAGGAACACGCCGATGCCGGCCAACAAGAAACTGCTGATCCTGCCTGGTGACGGGATCGGCCCCGAGGTCATGCGAGAAGTCCGCCGCGTCATCGACTGGATGGACCGCCGCCGTATGGTGACCTTCGATGTCTCCGACGACTATGCCGGCGGTGCCTCGATCGACGCCAAGGGCACGCCCATGACGGACGAGACGATGCAGAAGGCGCGTGACGCCGATGCGATCCTGTTCGGCTCCGTCGGCGGCCCCAAGTGGGACACGCTCGGCTTTGACATGCGGCCGGAGATCGCGATCCTGCGCCTGCGCAAGGAACTGGATCTGTTCGCCAACCTGCGCCCCGCGATCGTGCTGGACCCGCTGGTGGATGCCTCCACGCTCAAGGCCGACGTGATCCGCGGGCTCGACATCATGATCGTGCGGGAAAGCACGGGCGGCATCTATTTCGGCGAACCCCGCGGCGTCGAGACGCTGGCCGACGGCCAGAAGCGCGGCTTCGACACCGAGACCTATGCCACGAATGAGATCGAGCGGGTCGGCCGCGTCGCCTTCGAACTCGCCCGCAAGCGGCAGAACCGCGTGTGCAGCGTCGAGAAGGCGAACGTGATGGCCTCGGGCCTGTTCTGGCGCCAGACCATGACGGCGTTGCAGCAGCGGGAATTCCCGGATGTTGAGCTGACGCACATGTATGCCGACAACTGCGCGATGCAGCTCGTCCGCAACCCGCGCCAGTTCGACGTGATCGTCACCGGCAACCTGTTCGGCGATTTGCTGTCCGACCTGGCCTCGATGCTGACCGGCAGCCTGGGCATGCTGCCCTCGGCCACGCTGGGGGCCGTGCAGGCGTCCGGCAAGCGGCATGCGTTGTATGAGCCGATCCATGGCAGCGCCCCCGACATTGCCGGCAAGGGCGTCGCCAACCCGCTGGCACAGATGCTGAGCTTCGCGATGCTGCTCCGATTCTCCTTCGGCATGGACGAGGACGCGCTGCTGATCGAGCAGGCATGCTCCAACGTGCTGAAATCCGGGCTGCGGACCGCGGATATCATGGGGCCGGGTACCGCGCGCGTCGGCACGTCCGTGATGGGTGAGGCGGTGCTGCGCGAATTGGATAAACTAGCCGCCTAAATCCTCTTGCCAGGGCGTGGGGGTTCGGTTACATCCCCGCCCCTGGCCGGCGCCCGTAGCTCAATTGGATAGAGCACCAGACTACGAATCTGGGGGTTGGAGGTTCGAGTCCTTCCGGGCGCGCCAGTTTCCCTACCATGTCCGCGACAATGACGGGTCTTGATGGTATGATCCCATCATGAGCAGCGCATTGCAGAAGCCCTGGACGCTGGACGAATTCCTCGCATGGGAGGAACGCCAGGAAGCGCGCTACGAATTCGATGGGTTCGGTCCGGTGGCGATGACCGGCGGGACCGAGGCGCATGAAGGGATCGGCACGCGGTTGCGGACGATTTTGGACAACGCCCTCCGCGGCACACCCTGCCGCGTGCGCGGCCCGACCATGAAGATCCTGGCCAACGGTCACATCCGCTACCCGGACGCTTTCGTCACCTGCGTCAGGACCCACCGCGACAGTACGGTTGCGAACGAACCGGTCGTGGTGTTCGAGGTCCTGAGCCGCTCCACCTCCCGCACCGACCGCATCCTGAAGCTGCGTGAGTACGGCGCGACGCCCTCGATTCGCCGCTATGTGATCCTGGAGCAGAACGCCATCGCCGCCACCGTCCTGACCCGCGTGGCAGATGCCTGGAACACAACGGTCCTGACCGGAGACGATCTGCTGGCGATGCCGGAAATCGGCGTCACCCTCATGCTCTCGGACGTCTACGCGGATATCGAGATGCCGCCCGACGACGCACCCGAGGATGAGGGCGGCTGATCAGAACTCGACGTCGAGTTCGTCGATCTGCTCGGGTTCACGCTTGGCCGCGGCATACCATTCCCGCATCGGCGCCCAGGCCATGATCTGGCGGCAGAACGCCTCGCACACCTCATCCTGCGTCACGTCATAGCTGCGGAATCGGGTAACCACCGGCGCGTACATCGCGTCCGCGATCGTGGGCGTGGCGCCGAACAGGAACGGACCTTTCGACATGGCCAGGCACTCCCGCCAGATTTCAGTGATCCGGTCGATATCGGCCTGCACCGCCGACCAGACCGTGAACTCCGGCCGGAACAGCCGCAGGTTCATCGGCAGCGCTTCCCGCAGGTTGCCGAAGCCGGAATGCATTTCCCCCGACACCGACCGGCACAGCGCCCGCGCCACCGGTTCGGCGGGCAGCATCCGCGCCTCGGGGAAGGTTTCGTTCAAATATTCCGCGATCGCCAGCGTATCCCAGACCGTCACATCCCCATGCAGCAGGCAGGGGATGCGAATCGAGGCCGACTGCATCAACAATTCCGCCCGGTTGGCCGGATCGTCGGGATCGACCACTTTTTCCTCGAATACCAGACCAGCCAAGCGGGCCAGCAGGAACCCGCGGAGCGACCAGGAGGAGTAGTTCTTGCTGCTGATCAGGAGCGTGGCTCCATTCATGGTGACATCCTCGTCGCGTCCTGTCATGCTGCGGTGCAATATAGCAGCCATGGTGCCGCCATGGCGAGCGTTAGCTGAGAGGTTCGTGATGCGACGACGCGCTGAAATCGACTTCCCCCTGACCGGGAGCATCTGACCGCACCCCATGCTGTACCAGCTCTATCAGGCGCAGGCCGATCTGATGCTGCCGCTGCGTACCCTCGCCCGCTATGGGGAAGGGGTCGCGCGCGCCTGGGATCTGAATGGCTATACGCCGCCCGGCCTGCGTCACTTCGGTGCCGCATGCGGACTGATCGCCGACAGCGCGATGACTCACAAACGGCCGCCCTTCGCGATCGAGTCTGTCCGCATGGGCGACGATCTGGTGGGGGTCGAGGAAGTCATCGCCGACGATACCCCCTTTGCCTCCCTGCTGCGCTTCCGCAAGGAAACCAACGTGGTGCAGCCGCGGGTGATGGTGGTGGCGCCGATGTCAGGCCACTTTGCGACCCTGCTGCGCGGCACGGTCAATGTCCTGCTGCCCGACCACGACGTCTATATCACCGACTGGAAGAACGCCCGCGACATCCCGCTCTCGGCCGGGGTCTTCGATCTTGATGCTTTCGTTGACCATCTGATCCGGTTCATGGGCGCGATGGGGCCGGGTAGCCATATGATCGCGGTCTGCCAGCCCGCGGTCGCCGCGCTCGCCGCCACCGCGGTGATGGCCGAGACCCGCGATCCCGCCATCCCGCGCAGCCTGACGCTGATGGCTGGCCCGATCGATACGCGGGTGAACCCCACCAAGGTCAACGACCTGGCCAAATCCCGCTCGATCGAGTGGTTCGAGAAGAACCTGATCGCGAAGGTCCCCTGGCGCCACGCCGGCGCCGGCCGGAGGGTCTATCCCGGCTTCATCCAACTCGCCGCGTTCATGAGTATGAACCTCGACCGTCATCTGCAGGCCCATCTGGGCCAGTTCCGCGCGATGGTCGGCGGGGATCGTGTGTCTGCCCGGGCGCATAAGCGGTTCTATGACGAGTATGGGGCGGTCATGGACCTGCCGGCGGATTTCTATCTTGAAACCGTCCAGCGAGTCTTCCAGGACCACGACCTGCCGCTGGGCAAGCTGACCTGGCACGGCCAGCCCGTCCGGCCGGAGGCGATCCGCCGCACCGCTTTGCTGACGGTCGAGGGCGAACGCGACGACATCTGCGCCGTCGGTCAGACCATGGCGGCCCTGGACCTCTGCCGGGGCGTGCCGAACAGCCGCAAGCGACACCATTTGCAGACCGGCGTCGGACACTACGGCGTCTTCAGCGGCTCACGCTGGGCGCGGGAGGTCTATCCGCGGGTCCGGGCGATGATCCAGCTTATGAGCTGAGAGTTCGCGACCGTCATCCGGCCCCAACCGTCATCCCGGGCTTGTCCCGGGACCACTCGCCGCACGGTGCCGCGAATGGTCCCCGCGATAAGCGCGAGGATGACGCGATGGGGGAAGGATCAGTCCTCCTTATACCCATACTCCGGAATCCCCTGCTCATTCCCGTAGTAACGGTAAGGCAGGAACTTCCCGCTCATGGTGATCTTCACCCGATCGCCCCGTTCGTGCGCCATACGCTCGAAGCCGAAGTCGAAGTCGATCGCCGACATGATGCCGTCGCCGAATTCCTCCTCGATCAGCACCTTCCAGGCGGGGCCGTTCACCATCACCATCTCGTAGAACCGGTACAGCAACGGATCGGTCGGCGGCATCGGCGTGCCCGTGCCCCGCATCGGCACCTCGTTCAGCATCGCCTGTTCGGCCGCGGACAGC
>CANJSR010000324.1 GCA_947476855.1 Acetobacteraceae bacterium | reverse complement strand
GGCCTCGTGCCTCTGGATACCCGGGCCTTCGCCAAAGGCGGGTCGCCGCGGGGCGATACCGACAACGCCCTCTCCCGCATCGCCGCCACGCTGGGACGCACCATGGCGCGGGACAGCGGGCAGGCGATTGTCATGACCGGAGGCGCGTTCGGCGAAGGCGTCACCACGGTCACCGCCCACCTCGCCCGCCATCTCGTGCGGATGCTGGGCCTGAGGGTCCTGCTGGTGGAAATGCCCGGACCGGCGCCCACCTTGTCCGATGTCGCGGCCACCCTCTCCCCTGCCCCCGCGCCGCTGCCGGCTGGCCAGGCGTTCAGCTCGACGCCACCCGCCTGGGCCATCCTGAAGCTGAGCGCCGACGACGCCACCCCGCACCGCCTGGAACCGCTTCTGCGCGAGGCCAGCCTGGCGTTCGACGTCGTCCTGATCGACGCCCCGCCGGTCGCCACCGACGTCACCGCCCTGCTCGCCGCCCGCGCCGCCGGCCATGTCCTGCTGGTCTGTTCAGCGAACCGCTTGCCCTATGGCGACCTTCGCCGCTTGTGCAACGAACTGACGTCCGAGCAGATCGAGATCACGGGCTGCGTGCTCAACCGCTATCGCCGCACGCTGCCCGTCTGGCTCGAAAAGGCCTTGCGATGAGCACGCTCGCGGCCTCCGTCGTCATCTCGGTCAAGAACCGCGCCGTCCTGATGTGGGATTGCCTGACCGGCCTGTCGCGCCAGAGCCTCGGCCGCGAGCGGTTCGAGGTGGTGCTGATCGACAACGTCTCCTCCGAAGACCTGCGCGCCGTCGCGACCCGGGCGGAAACCGAACTCGGCCTGACCATCCGCTACGACCGCATGAAGACGGATCACGGCCCCGCCCCGGCGCGCAACCATGGCGTCTCCCTGGCCACCGCCCCGATCATCGCCTTCACCGACAGCGACTGCCGCCCCGATCCCGACTGGCTGGCCCGCGGCCTAGCGGCCTTTGATTCCCCCAAGGTCGCCTTCTGCACCGGCCCCGTCCTGCCGAAGCCCGAGGGCGAGGTCCGCATGACCAGCAAGGTCACCTTCGTGACCCGGGATGAGCATCCGACCTTTCCCACCGCCAACGCCTTCTACCGCCGCGACCTGTTCGTGGGGTTCGGCGGCTTCGACATCTCGCTCAGCTACCGCGACCCGTTCGACCGGGCGACGGAATGCGCGGACACCGACCTCGCCTGGCGCCTGATCGAGGCCGGCTACGACCGCCGCTTCGTCCCGGACGCGATCATGTATCACGAGCTTGAGGACCAGGGCCTGCTGCTCTGGATCCTGGAGCCCACCCGTCTGTTCGTCCTGCCGGCCCTGGTGCGGCGGCACCCGATCCTGCGGGAGAAGCTGCTGACCGCCCGCTATTTCTTCTACCCCGCGAGCTGGCTGCTCTATTGCGCGGGGCTGATCGCCCTGGCCGCGGTGCTGGCCTGGACCTGGCTGCTGGCCCTGATCCCGCTCCTGCTGCTCGTCCAGGGCATCATCCGCACCCGCAGCGCCGATCCGCGCGTGCTCGCCCGCTTCGCCGGCCGGGTCCTGCTGCATCTGCCGCGCATGCTGACCATGACGCTCAGCCTGCTCTATGGAAGCGCGCGGTTCCGTTGCCTGGTGCTTTGACCCGACCGATGCGCGTTGCCGTCACCCATCCGACCTGCTGGCCGGAAGTCCGCCGCGGGTCGGAGCGCCTGCTGCACGACCTGTCGCACTGGCTGGCCGATCGCGGCCATGACGTGACCGTGATCTCCACCGTCGAAGGACCCGCCCGCACGGAACAGGAGGGACCTATTACCCGCCGCCTGCTCGCCCGCCGCCATCCGCTGCCGGTGCCGGTGCCGGTGCGGACACGATGGTGGAACTTCTTCCACGCCTTCGCCGGACAAATCCACGACGAGCTGGCCTCAGGCGGGTTCGACGCGGTCCATTGCCTGAACTACCATGACGCGTGGGGTGCCGCCCGCGCCCAGAGACGATCTCATGGGTTTCGGCTGGTCTATCAGCTCACCGGCATTCCGATGCGGCGGTATTTCCGGCGCATCCCCCTCGACGGACTGATCTTCGGCCAGGTCATCCGTGACGCCGATGAGGTCCTGGCCCTGTCCACCCACGCCCTGGGCCAGTTGCACGACCAGTATGGCCGGACCGGCCGGCTGGTCGCCGCGCCCACCGACACACGCCCCTACGCCACCACCACCAAGGTCCCGTCCGCCGAACCGCTGGTCCTGTTCGTGGGCGACGTGGATGAACCCCGCAAGGGCGCCCTGCTGCTCGCCCAGGCCGCCGCCCTGCTGTGGTCCCGCGGCCAGCCGCTCCGCCTCGCCTTCTCCGGACGCGCCTCCGAGGCAACCCGGGCCGCGATCCTGGCCGCCGTACCCGGCGCCCGCCCCGGCCGGATCATCTTCCACGGCGTCGGCCAGACCGCCGACCTGCCTGCCCTCTACGCCGCCGCCACCGTCGTGGTGAATCCGGCGATCTGGGAAGCGCAGGGCATGGTCCTGGTGGAGGCGCTGGCCGCCGGCACCCCGGTCGTCGGCTGCGACCACGCCGGCACGCCCGACATCATCGCCGATCCCGCCATCGGCCGCCTGTTCGCCCCCGGTCCCATGGGCATCGCCGCGACCAACGCCGCCGGCCTCGCCGACGCGATCGCTGCCACGATCCCCCTCGCCGCCGACCCCGAAACCGAGGCACGCTGCCGCCAGCGGGCGGACCTGTTCGCCTGGGACCGGGTTGGCCCATTGTATGAGGCTGCGCTTATGGGTATCGCCCCACCGACCGGGCCTGGTGCCCACGCCCGCACCGAGGAGCCCGCGTCTTGATCATGGTCCCGCCTCGCGTTGCCAAGACCTGGGGCCGCATCAGGCGGGCCGCCCTGCTCGCGGTGGCGACCCTGGCCCTGCTGGGCTGCGAGAGCAGCAACGACAAGCGCAGCTTCGATCTCGGCTACGGGGAAGACGCGCCGGTCTATCTGGACGAACTCTCCGCCGACCAGCGCGACGCCGCTGCCGCCTCGATCACCGCCGGCCTGCAGCGCGGCACCCAGTCCTACACGCTGCGCCCCGGCGACCATATCGAGGTGCTGTACAAGCTCAACAACCGCCAGCTTCGCCCCTATCGCGTCGCGGTGGGCGATGAGCTCGAACTCGATTTCCAGTTCGACCGCTCTCTCAACAAGACGGTCATCGTCCGGCCCGACGGCGTCATCTCCCTGCCCGGCAAGGGCGAATTGCGGGCGATCGACACCCGCCCGATGGACCTCGCGAAGGATATCGGCCGCCGCTATGTCGACATCGCGCAGGAACCAATCGTCACCGTCAGTGTCCGCAAATTCACTACTCCGGCGGATGAGCTGGTCGATGTGGTCCGCACCGGCACCGAGGGACGCGCCCGCAACGCCATCGTCCGCCCGGACGGGCTGATCGACCTGCCGCTGGCCACCGGCGTCGCCGCCGCGGGCCTGACGCCCGCCGACCTCCAGGCCCAACTCGACGCGCGCTATGAACGCACCGTTGGCGGCGTGACCACGACCGTGCGGGTGACCGGCATCGCCGCCAACCAGATATTCGTGTTCGGAGAGGTCAAGCAGCCCGGCGCCGTCCCCGCGACATCACCGCGCACCCTGATCCAGACCATCGCCCTGGCCGGCGGGCCGCTGACGACCGGCGCGCTCGATCAGGTGAGGGTGCTGTATTTCGACCCGATCGGCCGCCCGCGCCTCCGCCGGGTGAACCTCGAACTTGTGATGAACGAGCTGAAGATCGACCAGGACATGATCGTTCCGCCGAACAGCACGGTCTATGTGCCGCCGACCGCCTTGGCCAAGGCCGGCCGCTTCGTCGACCAGGTCATGCGCCAGATCATCCAGTACAACGGCATCTCGATCGGCATCACGCCGTTCTATCCGAAATACTAGGACCGGCCCGGGCGATGGCACTGATGACAGTGACCATCCGCGGCGCGGGCCTCGTGCTGGCGGGCATCGTCTGCGCCGCCGGCGTCGCCGTCCTGCCGGAACTCGGCCTCAAGGTCATGGTGGGGCTTGCCGCGATCGCGGGCGCGGTCGCGCTGGCGGTTGGCCTCGGCCGCCCGCGGGAGGTCCTGCTCGCCGCCTATATCGCTGCCCTGAGCTATAACCGGCAATATTTCTCCTTCGACGCGATCCTGGGGGATTCCGGCACGCAGGGCCTTTACTGGATCGTCGCGGACCCGGTGCTGGCGATGCTGCTTTTGTCCTCCCTGGTCGCACGGGACGACACGGCCGGCGACCATGCCCCGTTGGGGGCGATCCTGCTGCCCATCCTGCCCTTCCTGTTCGTCTGCTGCGTCTCCTCCATGATGGCAACGCGCCCGGACTGGGCGGCGAACGACACCTATCGGGTCATCAAGTTCGCGATCCTGCTGGCCTGGTTGCACTGGAACATGAACCGGTCCCTCTGGCTCACCGCGATTGTGACCCTCGCCGTGGTCGGGCTGCTGCAATCCCTGCTGGGGCTGACGCAGGTCCTGCTGAAGGGCGAGGCCAGCCTGCTCGCCATGGCCGGGCTGGCGACCCAGACCGGCGGGATCGAGACCGAGATCGAGAACCGCGCCCGCGGCACGCTGGGCCACCCCAACATGTTCGCCCCCTATCTGCTGATGCTGGTGCCGGCGGCCTTCGGGATGGCGCTGTTCACCCGCCAGCGCCTGCTGTGCCTGGTCGGCCTGGGGCTGACCGTCATCGGGCTGGTCGGGGTCTTCGTCAGCAAATCCCGCGCCCCAATCGCCCTGTTGGGTTTCGCGCTCGTGCTGGTCGCCATCACGGCGGTCTACATGCGCGCGCTGTCGGTGCGGGTTTTCCTGGGGGCGGCCATCATCCTGACCGCGATCGGCGCCCTCGCGATCCTGCCGCTGCTGGAACAGATCATCGAGCGGATCCAGGGCGACCTTGTCAGCTCCGTCACGTTCCGCTCCGATTTCAACACGGCGGCCACACTGATCTGGAACGATCATCCGATCTGGGGCATCGGGCCCAACAACCTCAATCTTGACCTGCGCCGCCATTTCCCCCTGCTGGCCGACCTGGTCCGCGATACCGAGCAATTCCGCGACGCCGGCAACGCGCGCAGCCCGACGGTCCATAACGTCTATTACCTGATGCTGGCGGAAACCGGGCTGCTGGGGCTGGCGGCGTTCCTGTTCCTCGTCGGTGCCAGTCTGACCCGCGCGGTCGGCGCCGCCGCCCGTACGGAAGGCGCGGTCCGAGGTCTCTGCATCGGAATCGCCATCGGGTTGTTCGCGCAGTTCCTGCAGCAGATGGTCGATTTCTCGCTGTGGTACGACGTCTGCTGGTTCACCTTCGCGATCCTGCTGGCGATCGTCGGCACCGCTCCGCGCCACGCCCCGCACATCCGCTAGCGCGCCTTCCTTGACCTGCGCCGCCGCGCCGGTACTGTCACTCGCTCGGACGTCCCGAAGGAACCGCCCATGTCATCCTCCCCCAGCCTGGTGATCCGCAACGGCACCATCGTCGACGGCACGGGCGGTGAGCCCTACCAGGCCGACCTCGCCATCACCGGGGACCGCATCACCGCGATCGGCGGCGCCATCCCCCAGGGCACCCAGGAAATCGACGCAACCGGCAAGCTGGTCACCCCCGGCTTCGTCGATGTCCACACCCACTACGACGCCCAGGTCACCTGGTCCTCCCGCCTGTCGCCATCATCGTGGAACGGCGTCACCACCGTCCTGCTGGGCAATTGCGGCGTCGGCTTCGCCCCCTGCCATCCCGACCAGCACGACATGCTGGTCAAGCTGATGGAGGGCGTGGAAGACATCCCCGAGGTCGT
>CANJSR010000323.1 GCA_947476855.1 Acetobacteraceae bacterium | reverse complement strand
GATGCTGGCGCCGAACCCGCCGCCCGTGCCGAACACCACGTAGCTCTTGCCGGCTTTGAACCCGCCCCCCGGATCGGCGAGGTAGGCCCCGACGATCAGATCGTCGAAGCCGTCGCCATTGACGTCCCCCGCCGGGGCGACGGAGCGGCCGGCGCGGTCGTCGAAGGCCTGTCCGTTGATGACGAAGCCGCCGGTGCCGGCCGCGATGGCGGAGAGCTCGATGCTGGCGCCGAACCCGCCGGTCTTGCCGAACACCACGTAGCTCTTGCCGGCGTAGGACCCGGCTGCCGGATCGGCGCCGGATGCCCCGACGATGACATCGTCGAAGCCGTCGCCATTGACGTCGCCCGCCGAGGCAACGGAGATGCCGGAGATGTCAACCGCGCTCTGCCCGTTGATGACGAAGCCGCCGGTGCCGGCCGCGATGGTGGAGAGTTCGATGCTGGCGCCGAAGCCGCCGCTCGTGCCGAACACCACGTAGCTCTTGCCGGCGTTGCTCTTGCCCGCTGGATCGGCGCGGTCGGCACCGACGATGATATCGTCGATGCCGTCGCCGTTGATGTCCCCCGCCGAGGCGACGGAGCGACCGGAGAAGTCTTGCACGCTCTGTCCGTTGATGACGAAGCCGCCGGTGCCGGCCGCGATCGCGGAGAGGTCGATGCTGGCGCCGAACCCGCCGGTCTTGCCGAACACCACGTAGCTCTTGCCGGCTTCGTTCCCGGCCGCCGGATCGGCGCGGTATGCTGCGACGATGAGATCGTCGATGCCGTCGCCGTTGACGTCACCCGCCGAGGCAACGGAGCGGCCGGAGCGATCGTCCGCGTTCTGCCCGTTGATGACGAAGCCGCCGGTGCCGGCCTCGATGGTGGAGAGATCGATGCTGGCGCCGAACCCGCCGGTCTTGCCGAACACCACGTAGCTCTTGCCGGCGTCGGTCCCGCCCGCCGGATCGGCGTGGAATGCTCCGACGATGATATCGTCGAAGCCGTCGCCGTTGACGTCCCCCGCCGAGGCGACGGAGACGCCGGATTGATCGGCCGTGCTCTGACCGTTGATGACGAAACCGCCGGTGCCGGCCGCGATGGTGGAGAGGTTGATGGCGGGGAGGATGACGGAAACGGCCGAACCGACCTCCACCACGGCCTGGCCGTTGGTGTAGGTGGCATAGCCGCCGACGGTCTTCGTATGGATCCAGGTCTCCGCGCTGAACGACAGCTTGTCCCCGGCATCGCCCTCCACCCGCAGGGTATTGGAGGTGGATGACAGGTTCAGAACCTCCAGCGCCGAAACGATCAGGGTGTTGTTACCTGATCCGGTCAGGTCGATGACCTCGATGTCCTGGAGCTTGGAGTTGGCGATCGTGGACAGTGCCAGCGTGATCCCCGCCCCATCCAGCGCCAGCGTGTCGGTGCCCGTCCCGCCGTCGGCGCGCAGGAAGGTCAGGTCCGCGACCTTGATCGTGTCATTGCCGCCGCCGCCCAGCAGCGCGTCGGCCCCGCCCTTGCCATCAAGGATGTCGTTGCCAAGGCCGGCCACCATGTCGTCGGCGGCGGCGGACCCGGTCAGCGTCTGGGACGTGCCGTCGCCAAGATGCGTGACCGTGCCCGTGAAGTTCCCGCCGAAGATCACGTAGCTGTCGCCGGCGTTGCCCGCCAGGTTCCCGGACCCGTCGCCCTGGAATGCCCCGATGATCAAATCGTCGAAGCCATCGCCATCGATATCCCCGGCCGAGGCGACGGACCGGCCGGACTGGTCGTCGGCATCCGCCCCGTTGATGACGAACCCGCCGGTGCCCGCGGCGATCGTGCCCAGGTCGATGCTCGCCCCGAAGCCGCCCGCCTTGCCGAACACCACATAGCTGTCCCCGGCGCTGGTCTTGGCGTTCCCGGCCGCATCGCCAAGACTGGCGCCGATGAGCAGGTCGTCGAGGCCGTCGCCGTTGACGTCTCCGGCGGACGTGACCGAATAGCCCGACCGGTCGCCGGCGTCCTGGCCCAGTATGACGAAGCCGCCGGTGCCGGCCGCGATGTCGGACAGCGCGATGCTGGCGCCGAAGCCGCTGGCCTTGCCGAAGACGACGTAGCTTTCACCGGAATTGGTTCTGAGGTTCGACGTACCGTCGGCGGTGACCGCGCCGATGACGATCTCATCGAACCCGTCGCCGTTGATGTCCCCCGCCGAAGCGACCGACATGGCGGAATAGTCACCGAACTCCACCCCGTAGAGGACGAAGCCGCCGGTGCCGGCCGCGACATCGGTCAGGTCGATGCTGGCGCCGAAGCCGCTGGCCTTGCCGAACAGCACATAGGCCTCACCGGAATTGGTGACGCCGTTCGCCACGCCGTCGCCGTTGGGCGCGGCGATGATCAGGTCGTCATAGCCATCCCCGTTGACATCGCCGGCCGAGGCGACGGTCCCGCCGGCCCGGTCATTGAGGTCCTGCCCATGGATCACGAAACCGCCGGTGCCCGCGGCGATGGTGGCCAGGTCGATGCTGGCGCCGAAACCGCCGGCCTTGCCGAACAGCACATAGCTGTCCCCGGCGTTGGTCTCGGCATTGCCTGTCCCATCCGCCAGGTAGGCCCCGATGATCAGGTCGTCGAACCCATCGCCGTTGATATCCCCCGCCGAGGCGACGGAGCGGCCCGACTGGTCCTGGGCATCCTGCCCGAAGATCACGAATCCGCCGGTCCCGGCCGCGACATCCGCCAGATTGACGCTGGCGCCGAAGCTGCCAGCCTGGCCGAACAGGATGTAGGTGTCACCGGCATAGGAACGGGTGTCCCCGGGCCCATCGGCGCCGAACGCGCCGACGATCAGATCGCCGAAACCGTCGCCGTTGATGTCGCCCGCCGAGGCGACGGAAAAACCGGCCTGGTCGCTGGCGTTCTGCCCATAGATGACGAATCCGCCCGTGCCCGCCGCGATGGCCGCCAGGTCGACCGTAGCGCCGAAGCCCCCAGCCTTGCCGAAGACGACATAGCTCTCCCCGGCGTTGGAAGTGGCGTTCCCCGCCGCATCGCCCCCCGGCGCGCCGATGATCAGGTCTTCGAACCCGTCGCCGTTGATATCGCCCGCCGAGGCAACCGACCGGCCGAGGCTGTCACCCGCATCCTGTCCATGGATGACAAACCCGCCCGTGCCGGCGGCGATGGTCGTCAGGTCGATCGGTGAGAGGGCCATGGCGTTCCGTGTCCGTCAGGGCGCGCGACGCGGTGCCCCACGATGGGGCCGCACATCACAGCAACTGAGCGGAGTGTAATTTTATACACTTCGCCGGCGCAAGTGCTTGCTTGTTTCTAACGACCTCCCGTAGGGCCGCAAATGCTGTTGTATTATCCGCATTCTCATTTTGATGGCTGTTTGGCGGTTCATCTTGCAAGGGATGCAGTCCGGACAGGCATCATCGCGCTTCAGCGGTCTCGGGTTCACCCGCGCCGGAATTGCCTCAATGGAATTGCTCGCGCCCCTTGGCCGACCGTGGGTGGGTGAGCCCGGAACCGGCGGCCCTTTCCGCAATCATGCTTTCAGGCCGATCGGGGACGCCGGCGATGCTGGTCCGGGGCGGGGCTCAGGCCGCCAGCGCGGCCCGACCACCATCCACCGCCCGCACATCATAACCCGCCAGCCGCCCGGCCGTGATTTCCAGCGTCCGCGCCCCACCCGGGGCAATCGGCAGCACCGCATTCCCATCCGTCCAGCGTGCCGGCAGATCGCCGTGCCGTTCCAATCCCCACCAGCCGGCCGACAGGGCGGGATGGTCGAGCGGCAGGTCCTCTCCCCCCACCCTGATCCGCCGCACCGACAGTCCCAGACGCCGCCGATCCTCTCGCCACGGTTCCATCTCGGACGGTGTCGCGGCGTTGGAGAGCAACCGAACGCCCTCGCAGCCGGCGGGAAGGACAAAACTGTAACGATCTCCTTCGACCGAGACCGGGTGCAGGATGCGGCCCCCGGCCTCGATCCGTACCGCCGCATCCTCCGTCAGCACCGGCCCCGCCACCTCGTAACCCATCCCCATCGCTCGGCTCGCCAGCCGGTCCCAGACCGGTTTCACCTGTTCGACTGTATCGGCGAAGGGGGCACAGGACGCGGCCCGCCGGCCATCCTGCCCGCTCAGGTCCGGGTGCAGGATCAGCGGCACACCGGCATTCTCGAACACAGCGCGATTGCCCGTGTCGAGGTAGCTTTCCGCCGGCAAGCCTTCCGCCAGCAGGATGTCATGCGCGTCCAGTTCGATATGGTAATAGACGACGAACGGGCAGGTCGTTTCCTGTGTAATGGTCGCGTGATTGACCAGCAGGCGCGCCGGAATCAGCATGCCGTCGACCGACAGCGCATGATCGGGCGACACGCGCAGGTTGCGGGTGGGAATGCCATCCGCGAAGGCCCCGGCCTCGATGCGGATCGGCCGGACGCGGTCCGGCGCGGGGTGGCGCGTCAGGTCCAGATGCCGCCAGCCGATCCAACGAATCGGACGTGAACCACCGGAGGCAAGGCGGACCGGATCGCCGATCCGCAGGGCTTCGACGGCGACGGGGCCTTGTTCCGTGGCGATAAGCGTGCCGGCGGCGAAGCAGGTGACCGTGATATCCTCATCGATCAGCAGGGTCGCCTGACCGAGTGTGAAGGTGTTGTAGCCGCCGGATGGGCCGGACTTGGTCCAGGCCTCCAGCCCGATATCGGCAACGTCCCCGGCATTGCCCTCCACTTTCACGGTATTGGAGGTGGAGGAGAGGTTCAGCGTCTCAAGCGACGAAACGATCAGCGTGTTGTTGCCGGCGCCCGTGAGGTCGATGACCTCGATGTTCCGGAGCTTGGAGTTTGCAACAGCCGACAGATCCAGGCTGATTCCCGCCCCATCCAGCGCAAGCGTATCGGTGCCCGACCCGCCATCGACGCGCAGGAATGTCAGGTCGGAGACCTTGATCGTGTCGTTGCCGCCGCCGCCGAGCAGGGCATCGGCCCCGCCCTTGCCGTCGAGCGTGTCGTTGCCGAGGCCGGCCACGATGTCGTCGGCGCCGGCCGTGCCGGTCAGGGTCTCGGAGGTGGCGTCGCCCTGTTGGGTGACGGTGCCGGTGAAGTCCCGGCCGAAGATGGTGTAGGACTTGCCGGCGTTGGTCCCGCCCGCCGGATCGGCGCGGTATGCCCCGACGATGAGATCGTCGAAGCCGTCGCCGTCGACGTCCCCCGCCGAGGCGACCGACCGGCCGGAGTAGTCGCCCGCGCTCTGTCCGTTGATGACGAAGCCGCCGGTGCCGACCGCGACGGCGGAGAGCTCGATCCCGGCGCCGAACCCGCCGCTCTTGCCGAACACCACGTAGCTCTTGCCGGCGCTGGTCCCGCCCACCGGATCGGCGCGGTCTGCCCCGACGATGAGATCGTCGAAGCCGTCGCCGTTGACGTCCCCCGCCGAGGCCACGGAGATGCCGGATTGGTCGCCCCCGCTCTGTCCGTTGATAACGAAGCCGCCGGTGCCGGCCGCGATGGCGGAGAGCTCGATGGTGGCGCCGAAGCCGCCATCCGTGCCGAACACCACGTAGCTCTTGCCGGCGTTGCTCCCGCCTGTCGGATCGGAGATGGGCGCCCCGACGATGAGATCGTCGAAGCCGTCGCCGTCGACGTCTCCCGCCGAGGCGACGGAGCGGCCGGATTGGTCGTACGCGCTCTGTCCGTTGATAACGAAGCCGCCGGTCCCGGCCTCGATGGTGGAGAGTTCGATGCCAGCGCCGAACCCGCCGCCCGTGCCGAACACCACGTAGCTCTTGCCGGCGAAGGCCCCGCCCGCCGGATCGGCGAAGACTGCCCCGACGATGAGATCGTCGAAGCCGTCGCCATCGACATCCCCGGCCGAGGCAACGGAGATGCCGG
>CANJSR010000322.1 GCA_947476855.1 Acetobacteraceae bacterium | reverse complement strand
CCCGGTGCGGATCGAATGGGTGGATGAGGCGGTGCTGGACACCGATCCCGGCCTGGTGCGGACGATGTCCGTGCAGCCGCCGCGCGGCACCGGCCGGCTGCGGCTGATGCGGGTGGGGAATGACGCGGGGCTGGTGGACCTGCAACCCTGCGGCGGGACGCATGTGGCCTCGACCGGAGAGATCGGGCCGGTGCAGGTGGCGAAGATCGAGAACAAGGGCAAGCAGAACCGCCGGATCACGATTACGCTGGCGGGATAGTCGCGCCCGATCGGCTGGGCGGTAACCATCCGTTTACCCGTCCATGGCCTTATCCCGGTGTGAACCAGGATGACAGGCCCGGAAAGTGTGTATATAGATGGCCATCACCAGCCGAGATATCATTCGCGCGCTGCGGGCCGCGGGGTGGGTGCATGTCGCGACAAAGGGCAGCCATTGGCAGTTCAAGCATCCGGACCGCCCGGGTCGCGTCACGGTTCCGCACCCGAAGCGCGACCTCGCACCCGGAACGGTCGCCAGCATCGAACGACAGGCCGGCATGACGATCAGGCCCCTCCAATGACCCATCACATCGCTTTGCTCCGCAAAACGCCAAACTCCGACTACAGCGTTGATTTCCCGGATTTCCCTGGCTGCGTCACGGCGGGGCGCAGCATGGAGGAGGCACGCCGCCTGTCGGCCGAAGCCCTGGCTTTCCATATCGAGGGCATGGCCGAGGACGGGGAGCCGGTCCCGCCGCCCTCGACGCTCGACACCATCATGGCCGATCCGCGCAATCGCGACGCCGTGGCCTTCCTGGTGCCCATCCCCGACAAGCCGGCCCGCGCGATCCGCATCAATGTAACGCTGCCGGAAGACCTGGTGCGCGACATTGATCGCGTGACCACCAACCGCTCCCGCTTCCTGGCCGAGGCCGCCCGCCGAGCGCTGGTTGGCCGGGAGGGGTGATACCGGTTGTCATCACGAAATCATGGCGTCCGGACCCCGTTCGGCGCATATCCGTCCCTGTATTGACCAGCACGCGGAGCCACGGATGATTGAAACCGTCGTCGTAATCTGGGTCATCGTCCTGATCCTGGTCGTCGTGACGCTGTTCGCCGGCGTCAAGACCATTCCCCAGGGCCAGATCTGGACGGTGGAGCGCTTCGGCGCGTACACGCGCCTGCTGGAACCCGGTCTGCAATTCGTCCTGCCGTATATCGACCGCATCGGCCGCAGGCTGAACGTGCAGGAACAGGTCGTCGAAATCCCCGAACAGACCGTCATCACCCGCGACAACGTCACGGTCACGGTCGACGGAATCATCTATTTCCGGGTCATGGAGCCCGAGAAGGCCGCCTATCAGGTGCAGAACCTGGAACTCGCGCTGACCACCCTGGCGATGACCAATATCCGCTCGGTCATCGGTGAGATGGAACTCGACGCCACGCTGTCATCGCGCGAACGGATCAATTCCTCGCTGCTCGGCATCCTGGACGGGGCGACGCTGCCCTGGGGCGTGAAGGTCAGCCGGGTCGAAATCCGTAAGATTGAACCGCCGGAGAACCTGATCCTGGCGATGAACCTGCAGATGACCGCCGAACGCGAACGCCGCGCCGTCGTGGCGCGGGCGGATGGCGAGCGGGAGGCGTCGATCAAGCGGGCCGAGGGCGACAAGCAGGCGCTGATCCTCTCGGCCGAGGGACGCCAGCAGGCGGCGATCCGCGACGCCGAGGCGCGCGTCGCCCTGGCCCGCGCCGAAGCCGAGGCGACCGAGGTCGTGTCCGCCGCCGCCGCGACGCACGGCACCGAGGGGCTGCGCTACTTCGTCGCCAGCGCCTACGTGAAGGCCTTCGAGCAGATCGCCGCGGCGCCGAACACGCGGCTGGTCGTGGTGCCGATGGAGTCGAGCGGCCTGGCCGGCGGGATCATCCAGGCGATGGAACTGCTGAAGGCCGGCGGCGCGACCGGACCGACCAATCCGCCGCCGTCTCCGCCGCGCCCCGGCGCGCCTCCCGCCCCGACGCTGTCTGGCGGCCCGACCCTGCCGGGTGGCCCCGTGGCCGGTCCCTGGGGTGGAGCCAGTTGAGCGACTGGCTCTTCTGGATCGCTGGCGGGCTGGTCCTGCTGGGGCTGGAAATCTTCGTGCCCGGCGCCTTCCTGATGTGGATCGGCCTCGGCGCGCTGGGGACCGGCGGGCTGGTCTGGCTCACGGGGTTCGGCTTCGCGCCGCAGGTCGTGGCCTTCGCGGTCCTGAGCGGGGTGTCCGTCGCGATCGGGCTGAAACTGCGCCGGCCGGTGCGGCGGCTGAACACGCAGACCGCCGGGCTAGTCGGGCGTCCCGCCACCGCGATCGCCTTCGATGGACGCGCTGGGCGGGTGCGGCTGGGCGACAGCGACTGGGCCGCGCGGGTGCCGCATGACGTGGCGCCGCCCGAGGTGGGCGCGCATCTGCGGGTCTCGGACGTGGACGGAACGACGCTGATCGTGCGGCCGGACAAGGACTGAGCCTTCCGGCGTCCCGGTTCAGAACGACCGGCGGGCCCGCAGCGCGGCGGCGAGCGTCCCGTCATCCAGCACATCCAGCGCGCCGCCCATCGGCACACCCTGGCCGACCCGCGTCACCGTCACGCCGCGGGGGCGCAGCCGGTCGGACAGCCAGTGCGCGGTCGTCGCCCCATCGACGGTGGCGCCGAGGGCCAGGATCACCTCCGCCACCCCCCCTTCCGCGACTCGGGCCAGCAGGGTCGCGGTGTTCAGGTCATCGGGGCCGATCCCGGACAGCGGCGAAAGCGTGCCGCCGAGGACGTGGTAAAGGCCGCGATGCACGCTCGCGCGTTCCAAAGCCCAGAGGTCGCCCACCCCCTCCACCACGCAGATCACCGACCGGTCCCGGTTCGGATCAACGCAGATCGAGCAGGGGTCGCGGCTGTCGAGATTGCCGCAATCGGCGCAGGGCTTCACCGCCCGCGCCGCGTCGGCCAGCGCGACGGCCAGCGGCAGCATCCGCGCCTCCGGCTGCTGAAGCATGCGCAGTGCAGCGCGCCTGGCGCTGCGCGGCCCCATGCCGGGGAGCTTGGCAAGCAGATTGATGAGGGTCTCGATCTCGGGCCCGCCCATGGTCAGGCGGCCTGGGCGGGGTAATGCGGCGGCGGTTCGGCCGGCCTCCGCAAGATATCGGCGGTTGTCCTGCCCCCGGCTCTCCCCACCCCGTCATCCCCGGCCCTGTGCCGGGGACCATTCGCGGCACTGGTGCGGGGGTTGGTCCCCGGCACAAGGCCGGGGATGACGAGGAAGTGGCCGGGGATGACGACGGGGCGGCCCGGGATGACGAACGCTGGAGGGCCGGACATCAGAACGGCAGCTTGAACCCGGGCGGCAGGTTCAGGCCGCCGGTGACCTGCTGCATCTCGGCGGCCATCGCCGCGTCGATCTTCGCCTTGGCGTCGCGGTGCGCGGCCAGGATCAGATCCTCCAGCACCTCCGAATCCGCCGGGTCGACGATCTTCGGGTCGATCTTGATCCCGCGCAACTCGCCCTTGCCGTTCATCGTGACGCGGACCATCCCGGCGCCGGCTTCGCCCACGAGTTCGATGGTCTGCAGGCGCGCCTGCATCTCCTCCATCTTCGATTGCATCTGCGAGGCCTGCTTCATCAGGCCGGCGAGGTTCTTCATGCGTCGGACTCCCAGGGAGAGGCGTCGTCGTCGTCGAGGAACTCGGCGTCGGGCGGCGCGAAATCAGGCATATCGGGTGGGGCGGCCGCCGCGGGAAGACCATAGGCGTCGGTGCCGCTGTCATGCACGCTGTCGATCCGCGCACCGGGGAAAGCATCGAGGATCGCGCGCACCAGCGGATGGTCCGATGCCGCGACCCGGCGCGCCTGGTCAGCGGCAACCCCCTGTTCGGCGAGCGTCGGATCCCCCGCG
This sequence comes from Acetobacteraceae bacterium, assembly GCA_947476855.1. The sequence goes on along the minus strand of CANJSR010000322.1, from coordinate 2,025 downwards.
GCGGTCGACACGGCGATGGTCCAGCGGGTGCCGGTTGCCTCGGTCAGCAGCGCGGCGAGCTTCGACGACAGGTCGCGCGGCACCTCGGGCCTGGTGCGGATTTCGATCACCGGCGGGGCAAAGCGGACCAGGTGCACGGAATGCACGAGATGGGCGTGCAGCATCGCCTCCCGCCGTTCAGCCACCAAAGCGGCGACGTCGCGGAAACTGCCCAGGCGCAGCAAGGGTTCCGACGCGGCCGCGGGAGCCTGCACGGCCGCCATGATCGGCGCCCCGCCCACGACGGCGCGCGCGCCGCCGCCCGGGAAGTCGCCGCCCCCCCGCATGGCGACTGGTGCGCCCATCGGCACGCCAGCCTGCATCCCAGGGGGCATTCCAGAGGGCATTGACCCCGCCGCTGTCTCCGCGGAACCACCCAAGCCCGCGCCACCCTGCGCCGAACCTCCGGCCGGCAGCCCGCCGGCCATGATGCGGCGGACCAGGTCACCCGGGGTCGGCATCTCACTGACGTGGCACAGGCGGATCAGCACCATCTCGGCGGCCGAACGGCGATCCGGGGCCGTCTCGACTTCTCCCACGCCCTTCAGCAACATCTGCCAGGCGCGGGCCAGGGTCGGCACGGACAGACGGTCGGCGATCTCCGCCCCGCGGGTCCGTTCGCTTTCCGGCAGTTCGGGGCTGTCGCGCAGGCCGGGGATGGATTTCAGGCGCGTGACCGTGTGGATCATCTCCAGCAGGTCCTGGACCAGCGTGCCGAGGTCGGCCCCGCGTTCATGGGCCCGGTCGGTGATCGCCAGCGCGGCGGCGGGCTTGCCGGCCATCACGGCTTCCAGCAGGTCGAAGATCGCGTCGCGGTCGGCCTGGCCCAGCATGTCGGCAACCTGGGCGACGGTCACGGTCCCTTCGGCCTGCGCGATCGCCTGGTCCAGCATCGACAGCCCGTCGCGCACCGAGCCATCGGCGGCCCGCGCGATCAGGTCGAGCGCGGGGGGATCGATCACCACCCCCTCCTTCACCGCGATGCCGGCGAAATGGGCGTGCAGTTCGGCGACGCGGACCCGGCGCAGGTCGAAGCGCTGGCAGCGGGACAGGACGGTGATCGGCACCTTCCGCAACTCGGTCGTCGCGAAGACGAACTTCACATGCGGGGGCGGTTCCTCCAGCGTCTTCAGCAGCGCGTTGAAGGCGTTGCGCGACAGCATGTGGACTTCGTCGATGACGAAGACCTTGGTGCGCGCCTGCATGGGGCGGAAGCGGGTCGCCTCGATGATCTCCCGCACGTCGTCGACGCCGGTGCGGCTGGCGGCGTCCATTTCCACCACGTCGGGATGGCGATCGGCCAGGATCGAGACGCAGTTGCCGCAGACGCCGCAAGGATCGGCGGTCGGCCCGCCCTGTCCGTCGGGGCCCACGCAGTTCAGCGCGCGGGCGATGATCCGCGCGGTCGTGGTCTTTCCCACCCCGCGCACGCCGGTCAGCATGAAGGCATGGGCGACGCGGCCGGTGGCGAAGGCGTTCCGCAGGATGCGGACCATCGCCTCCTGCCCGATCAGGTCATCGAAGGTCGTCGGGCGGTATTTGCGGGCGAGGACGCGGTAGGGCGTCGCATGGGTCGGTTCCGACGCCTGCACCGGCAAGGCATCACCAAACAGCCCCGGCCCGTCGGGCGGTGGCGGCGGTGGCTCGTCGGGCGCGGATTCGTCCTGGAACAGGCCGGACATGTGGGGCGGTCTCTCGCCGCCACGGCGGCTGGCTGATGCGTGTGGTAGGAGACCGGCAAACGACCCGAGCGGAAACTCGCCGTGGCTGCTTCCTTCCGGACCTGACCGGGGTAGACAAGGCGCCCGTCCGTCACCGGCCTCCCAAGGCGTTCATATCACCGATCAGGGGGGAGGAAGCAAGGTGGTGTTGTCAGGTCGGGGAAACACATTTGGCCCGCACGCGGCGCCATCCGTCCTGGGCGGGCTCGACCCGGCCATCGCCCGGGAGTCCAGCGGTGGGCCTTTCGTCCGATCTCAACCGCCT
>CANJSR010000321.1 GCA_947476855.1 Acetobacteraceae bacterium | reverse complement strand
GACGCGCTGGACGCCGAGGGTGCCGAGTTCAATGAGGGTGCGGCGGAGGACGGCGTCTATGAAGAAGACATGGGTGGTGCCGTTGGCGGCCAGGCTACGCGCGAGGAATTCGGCGCCGGTGATTGGGTCGGGCTTGGACATTGGTGTTTCCCCCGGTTGGTTGGGGGGAGTTTAGGCGCACGTGGCAATCGCGTCACGCTGCCCCGAACAACGCCTCCACATCCGCTTCCGTCAGCTTCAGCGCCCCGCCGTGTTCCGCTTCCATCACCGAGGCGACCAGCGCGCGCTTGCGGTCCTTCAGGACCTCCATCTTCTCCTCGATCGTGCCCACCGTCACCAAGCGGTGGACGAAGACGTTCTTGCTCTGCCCGATGCGATGGGCGCGATCGGTGGCCTGGTCCTCGACCGCCGGGTTCCACCAGGGATCGTAATGGATGACCGTGTCCGCCGCCGTCAGGTTCAACCCGACGCCACCGGCCTTCAGGCTGATCAGGAACAGCGGCACCTCGCCCTTCTGGAACTTCCGCACGGGCGTCCCGCGATCCTTGGTATCGCCGGTCAGCATCACGTACTCGACCTTGTCCTCGGCCAACCGCTTCTCGATCAGGGCCAGCATTTCGGTGAACTGAGAGAACAGCAGCACCCGCCGTCCCTCGGCGAACATGACCGTCAGCATCTCCATCAACCGATCCAGCTTCGCCGACCCCGCCTTCGACTTCGCCACCGTCTTCAGTTTCAGCAGACGCGGGTCGCAGCAGGCCTGCCGTAGCTTCAGCAGGGCGTCCAGGATGATGATCCCCGATTTGGCGAGCCCCTTGGTCGCGATCGCTTCCTGCACGCGGGTGTGCATGGCGAGCCTGATGCCCTCGTAGATGGCGCGCTGGCCATCCTCCATCTCGATCCGGTCGGTGATCTCGGTCTTCGGCGGCAGTTCGGAGACGACCTCCTGCTTGGTCCGGCGCAGCAGGAAGGGCCGCACGCGCCGGTTCAGCAGGTCGGAGCGCTCGCCGTCGCCATGCTTCTCGATCGGGGTGCGATAGCGGGTGCGGAAGGATTTCTGTCCCCCCAGGAACCCGGGGGCGAGGAAATCAAACAGCGACCACAGCTCTCCCAGATGGTTCTGCAACGGCGTGCCGGAGAGGCACAGACGCTGGTTCGCCTTCAGTTGCAGCGCCTGGCGCGTGGTGGCGGCGTTCGGGTTCTTGATCGTCTGCGCCTCATCCAGCACGACCACGTGCCACTCTTGCGCGGTCAGCACGGCGTGGTCGCGCGCCAGCAGCGGATAGGTGGTCAGCACCAGGTCGTGCTTCGGAATCTCACCGAACCGCTCCTTCCGCGCGAGGCCATGCAGCGTCAGCACGGTCAGGCCGGGGGCGAATTTCTCCGCCTCGGCGACCCAGTTCGGGATCAGGCTGGTCGGGCAGACGATCAGCGCGGGGTGTTCCAGCCTTCCGGCCGCCTTCTCGATCGCCAGATGCGCCAGGGTCTGCACCGTCTTGCCAAGGCCCATGTCGTCGGCCAGCACGCCACCCAGGCCGGCGGCCCGCAGGAACTGCAACCAGTCGACGCCGCGCGCCTGATAGGGGCGCAGCGTGCCCTTGAAGCTGTCCGGCAGCACCGCGGCCGGGATCGCGCCGCCGGCTTCGCGCAACTGTCGGCCCAGGTCGCGCAGCGCCTCTCCCCCGCGCCAGACCAGGCCCGCCCGCGCCTCCAGCCCCGCGAGGTCGGCGGCGTTGAGGCGGGAGAAGCCGATCCGCCCGCCCGCTGGGTCGATCACGCCGCCATCGAACAGTTCGACCAGCGCCTGCAGGGTCGGGCGCAGCCGCTCCATCGGCAGCGCCAGCAGCCGCCCGTCGGGCAGCTTCACCGTCAGGGTGGACGCCGACTCGTCGGCCAGGGAGGCCGCGAAGTTCGGCTGCATGATCAGCCGGGTCAGGGCGGGGATCAGGTCTACCCGCTCCCCGCCCACCATGACGCCCAGATGTAGTTCCAGCCAGTCGATGCCGGAACCCTCGATCAGTTCGGCATTGAAGTCGCCATCCGGCAGGACCACGCGGACCGGGAAATCGTCATCGACCTCGACCAGCCAGCCCTCGTCACGCAGGCGGGGGACGTCGTCCAGCATGAACGACAACCAGTCGGCGCCGGCGTCGTCGTCGACCATCGCGAAGTCGTCGGAATGGGCGTGGCGGTACCAGACCGGGATCAGGCGCGACACACGGCCGAGGCCCAGGGAGGCCAGTTCGTCCATCGTCCGCCCCTCGGCCACCTCGTCACGCACCGGTTCGAACAGCGCGCCATTGCGGGCGAAGACGCGGGGCATCGGCTGGTCGGAACATGGCACGGAGATATCGCCGTATTCGAAGGACAGCCTCGCGACCGGGACGGCGGTGAGGGAGGCTTCCCCGCGGCCATAGGCAACGCGGTAGCCGAAATTGGCCGGCAGCGCCCCCTGCATCAACCGCAACCGTGGCTGCGGCGGGCCGGGCACGGCGACGGGCTTCGGCATCTCGTTCGGGATCGGCACGACGACGGAGGGCAGCCGGCGGGTGATCTCCTCCCGCACCTTGGCCGCCGCTTCGGCCGGGATCGGCGGGGCGGCGAGCAGACGGGAAACGAGGGGGATGGGCAGGTCGAGGGTAACGGGTCCGATCTCGCCGGTCTCCGCGTCGACATACCAGGGCGCGGGAATGCGCATCGCCAGCAGCCCGTCATCGAGCGCCAGCATCGCGCGCTGGGTGCCGTCGGCGGCGAGTTCCCAGGCGATGCGGCCGGCGCGCGGCGGGCCTTCGCGCAGTGGGCTCCCTTCGATCTGCTGCCAATAGGCGCGCCCGGTGGCGAGCACGCGGCGCAGCGTGTCGGCCGGATCGTCCTCGGGCCTGGCGGGGGACGACGTGGTGGGCCGGCGGCCGAGGCGGGAGAGGATCAGGCGGTCGGAGGGACGCAGGAACCGCGCCGGATTGCCGCTCAGATTGGCCGGATATTGCCGGATATGGCTGAGCTTGCCGTCCTTGCGGAGCGTCGCGTTGAAAGGCTGCACGGTCAGCACCGGCACGCCGGGGCGGGCGGTGTCGCGGCCCAGGGCATACAGCAGGCGATGGCGGATCGAGTCGGGGTAGTCCTCCGTCTCATCATCCAGGTCGCGTTGCAGTTCGGTCAGCCAGGTGTCGATCGTGGCCGGCAGGCGGGGTTCGGGGGTGGCGCGGGCCGGGGATTTCGCCTTGGCCAGTGGCGTGACCTTGCCCGGGCCGGGGAGGCTCTGCCCCACGCCGCGCGCCAGGGCGTCGGCGGCTTCCTGGCGCTGGACGGCCACCAGGACGGCGGCGATGTGCTTGCAGTTGCGCCCGACCGGGCAGGTGCAGCCGCCATTGATGGTCAGGCGCCCCCAGCCGGCATCGCGCAGGCGGATGCGCTGGGTATAGGGCTTAGGGGCGGTGCCGATGACCTCGGCCGAGACGGTGGTGCCATCCGAAGACACGACGACGTCATGGACACGACCACGCATTTCATAGATGCGCCCGGCCTCGAGCGTGCTGGCGGAGAAGGCCAGTCGCAGGGCAGCGTCGGTCAATGGCAGTCTTGTGTTCTTCTGATCGGTCATCACGACATTCATGCCTCTATCATGAATGATGGTGCCGAGTCGCGACCATAGACCAACGGTTTCGCCGGTTCCGGTTATCGCCTGAAGCCCGTTGACATCGTTCGCCCCAGGGCCGCCACGATCCGGCCATTCCGTGGGTCCGATCCCACCGCAGGGTCAGGGTCGTCAACGGAAGGAAGGATCAACGACCATGCGACGGATCACGACAGGGGTGGCCTTGCTGGCGATGGCGCTCTCCCTGGCCGCCTGCGGGCATCGCCCCGGGGATCGGGCGCTCTCGGGCGGGTTGATCGGCGCGGGCGGCGGCGCGGCGGTGGCGGCGATGACGGGTGGCGCGCCCCTGGTCGGCGCGGCGATCGGCGGCGCGGCGGGTGCCCTGGGCGGGGCACTGACGAGTCCCGGCGCGGTGAACCTGGGCAAGCCGGCCTGGAGGTAGAAGGGGCGGTTGGGGCTTGAGAGAGGCGTTGGAGATTGGGGACCTGCTGGCGTCCGGACCCCCCCGGCGTTATTCCCAGCACCCCGCCGCGACAGCTCCCCGGCACAACGCCGGGGATGACGAGGGGCGAGGCGGTGACAAGGCGAGGCCGACAGGTCGTCGAGCGGCTGGCCGCCTACCGAGGCCCCTTCGCCGCGGCCAGCTCAGCCCGCAGGCGCTCGATCTCCGCCCGCAGGATCGCGATCTCCCGCGCCGTCACTTCCCCCGGCTTCATTTCGTTCGGCTTTGTCTCCCCCGCCTTCACATCCGGCGCCTTCATGTCAGGCGGCTTCGCACCGGCGTCCCCGCCCTCCGCCTGCGGCCGGAACGGGGAAAACAGGCTGAATGCCCGCTCCATCATCGCCATGTTCTGGCGACCGACCTCCTCCATGTTCCCGAACGGAAACAGGTTGCCCATCGTCCGCTGCATCGTGTTGCGGACCTGCTCCTGCTGCTGGGAGAAAGCCGCCATCGCGTCTTCCAGATACTTCGGCAGCAGCCCCTGCATCGAGCCGCCATACAGCCCGATCAACTGGCGCAGGAAGGCCGTCGGCAACAGGTTCTGGCCCTTGCCCTCTTCCTCGACGATGATCTGCGTCAGCACGCTGCGGGTGATATCGTCGCCCGTCTTCGCGTCGTAGACAACGAAATCACGGCCCTGGCGCACCATCTCCGCCAGATTCTCAAGCGTGATGTAGCTGGAGCTCTCGGTGTTGTACAGTCGCCGGTTGGCATATTTCTTGACAACCACCGGCGGCGTATCGGCCGCCCGGGCCTCCGGTTCGGCTTGGACAGGGTTGGCCATGCATCCCTCGCAATCGGCGATGCCCCTACCATGCGGCGTAATTCGCACTTGCGAAAGCCCCCCTGCGCGCGCCACCCCCTGTTCCGCCACGCCCGCCCTCCTCCTATGGTCGGGAATGGAAGGAGAATCAGGGCTGCATGACCGATACGGCCGGCAAGGATCAGACGCGGGAGGCTCCTGGGGATACCGAACAGGAGGCCGAACGCCTGCGCCGTCTGGCCGAGGACTGGATCAGCATGTGGCAGAGCGAGCTCTCCGCCCTGGCCGCCGACCGCGAGTCCCAGCAGGCCTGGCGCGCCGGCCTGGACCTCTGGGCCGGGATCGCGGCCGCCATCATCCGCGCCACCCCGCGCGCGCCGCCGCGTCATGACGAGGCCCCTTCCTCCGGGCCCGGGGATGCGGCGCGGACCCCGGCCACTGCTGCTGCACCTGACCCTCGCGATGCTGAAATCGAGCGTCTCCGTCGCCAGCTCGGGGATCTCGAATCCCGCCTGGTCGAACTCGAGCGCAGCCGCCATCCGCGCCGCCCTGGGACCCGCAAGCGCCCAGGCCGCGTTTCCCCAGGCCGTCCTGCATGAGGCCCTGCGCCAAGACGCGGCGCTGATCGCGGGCATCGCGGCCTATCGGCGCCATCCCTGGCAACGTACCCTGGCAGACCCACCCGCGATCTGGCGGGAGGGGTCGAGCCGCCTGCTCGATTATGGCGGCACTGGCCCCGTCGTGCTGGTGGTGCCCAGCCTGGTGAACCGGTCGCATGTGCTCGACCTGATGGAGGGGCACTCGATGCTGCGCTGGCTCGCCGCCAACGGGGTCCGCCCGCTGCTGCTGGACTGGGGCTGGCCCGAGGAGGCCGAACGCCGCTTCACCCTGACCGACTACACCGCGGGCCGGCTGGAACGCGCGCTCGCGGCGGTGGGTGAACCCGTGGTCCTGGCGGGCTACTGCATGGGCGGGCTGCTGGCGGTCGCCGCGGCACAGCGCCGGCCGGAGCTGGTGCGCGGGCTGGGCCTGCTCGCCACGCCCTGGGATTTCCATGCGCCCGATCCCGCCCGGGCGCGCCAGGCCGCGGACTGCCTGCCG
>CANJSR010000320.1 GCA_947476855.1 Acetobacteraceae bacterium | reverse complement strand
CGACAAGAAAGGCCTGACCCGCCAGCAGATGGCGGACCGGATGGCGCTGGAATTCCAGGATGGCTGGATCGTCAACCTGGGCGTCGGCATCCCGACCATGTGCTCCAACACCGACATCGGCGACCGGGATATCACCTATCATTCCGAGAATGGGGTGATCGGGTATGGCGGGGTGGCGTCACCCGAGGAGGAGGACCTGAACCTCGTCAATGCCGGGGGTCAGAACGTGACCCTGCGGCCGAATGCCTCGATCGTGAACCACGCGGACAGCTTCGCCATCATCCGCGGCGGGCATATCGATGTCACGGTCATGGGGGCCTATCAGGTCTCGATGACCGGGGACTTCGCCAACTGGAAGCTCAAGGGCCAGAAGGGCGGCGGGATCGGCGGGGCGATGGACCTGGCGGCCTGCGCCCAGCGGGTGTTCATCATCCTGGAGCATGTGACCCGGGACGGCAGCACGCGCCTGGTGTCCGCCTGCGACCTGCCGGTGACGGCGCGCGGCGTGGTCAAGCTGGTGGCCACGAACTACGGGTTGTTCGAGCCGACCGGCGACGGGTTCCTGCTGCGGGAGATCGCGCCGGGCTTCACGGTCGATGAAATCCGGGCGAGCACCGCGGGCATCCTGACCGTGGTGCCGGACCTGAAGACGGTCCGGCTGGTCGGCTAGGACGGGCGGGGGGCTGTCGGAGCCCCCCGGTTACCCCAGACCCTCGCGCATCCTATCCGGGTGTGGTCCTCGGCGGACCAATCTCGGGCGGCAGGATCATGGACTTGCCCGGGCCGAGGACCTGGTCGGGCCAAATGCTCATGCCCCAGGGGTCACCGGGGGGCGGGATGGACCAGGGGGCGAAGTGCAGCGCCGGGGGCACCATGAAGCCCCGGCGGTTCGGCTTTCTCTCGGTGCATGGGGTCTTTCCCGATGCCAAAACCTGCTGGACGTGATGCCGAACCTCCTCGCGGGGGTCGAGGCGGAAGTCCTCGGGGCGGAGCCTGGGCTCCGCGCTCTCGGTGCATGGGGTTTTGGGCGATGCGTTTTCGCGCTGGCGGGCTTCGAGGTCGTCGCACAGGCGCTGAATGGCGGCACGGACCGGCGGGGGGACGTCGGGCGGATCGGGCAGCGGCGGCAGTTGCGCGAGCGCGCGCATCCAGAGCGGCCAGGGCAGGCGGGATTTCGACAGCAGGACCATGAGGCGTCCGCGTTCGAGGATGCGCGCGACGTGCAGGTCGAAGGCGTCGGGCACGTGCTTGATGTGGAACCCGTGGATGGTGCGGGCGTCGCGGAGGCGTTGGAGACCGGCCTGGGTGCGGGGGCCGGTGGAGGCACCGCCATGCATGCGGCACCTTCCATTGGCCATGGCGGGGGATCGGCAGGAGAGACCCATCCGGGTTCGGCAGGCGGCACCGCAACGGGGGGCGTTGTTGGGGTTGCCGCGCGGGTTGCCGTTGCGGAGGGGGGTTGGATCGTTCATTGTTTGTTCTTATACGATGGCGGGGGTTTGAGGCAAGGATTGGGTGGGGGTTCTGTCCTCCCCGGGTGCGTGTTCGCCGGGGCTTGGTTCGTGAGGGGCGGGCCGTGTTCGTGGGGGCGGGGCACTCTTCTTCGTCATGGTCGGGCTTTGACCCGACCATCGCCCAGGACACCTGTCGGATGGGACTTTGCTGGACGATCCAGACCACTTGGGACACGATGTAACCCGCCTGAGGATTGGCCCCATGACGAACAACGCAGTCAGCCGCGCTCCGATCGACGAAACCAGCGAAGCCAAGGCAATCGCCGATGTGGCGCTGCCGTTCGAGCCCCTGGTTCCGAACGCGGAGACGATTGAGGCCATGGAGGCCGCACGGCGGGGAGAATTGGTGACAGTCGGGGAACCGTCCTCATTGCTCGTGAGTTTGAATCACAAGAATGAATGAAGATCGAAATGGAGTTGATGGCATCCTCGATCAAGGAGCAACTCTGGCATCGCATGCGCCAGGATTTGCAGACCTACGTGCCTCAAGTTGCGGAAAACAACCTTTTGATGTGCTGTGCATGCGGACGGTTTTTACCCTATGAGGACTTCTCCCTGGAGCACATCATACCTCGGCGGGCGTTAGCGGAGGACCCGAAGGAACTAAAATCTGACCCGAGAACATCGGTAAATGCTAGAAGTGGCAACATCTTGCTCTGCCGGAAGCCGCTCTCCGTCAAAGGCCATCGCGTGTATGGCAATGGTTGCAACAGCTGGAAGGGACGCTTCTACGACGGTCGTATACGCGAACTGTTAAGCGGAAAACTACTAGACTCCAGCATCAAAAAGGCATCGAACCAACATATCATTGCGGCCCTGTGCTCAGCATATATCGCACTGGTGCGAGAGTTTGGATACTCTGTCGTCTTGACATCCAGCGGAAGTTTGATGAGGCAACAGTTTTTTCTGCCGGCCAGATTTCATCCAAAGATACCAGTCCGCTGTCAGATGATGCTTACAGGCTCCGCGCCCAAGTACGTCAACGATCAAGTAGATATCTGGTTAGAACCGTTCGGATTCACTATAGATGATAAGTCCTGCTATGTGAGATTCCGAAATTTCGTATTGATCTTACCACTGTCTCGCGACCCACGGATACCGGTTGCCAGTCCTCGGCTATTCACACCTCCAAAATACAAATTGAGGCCTGATTTTCAAACTCTATTCGACTAGATCACGGCAATAAATGCATAATAATAACGTATAACTGTAGAAAAGCAAAACTTTGGCAGTTTTTGTCTGTGCATAACGCCCTATTTGCACTCATCCAGTCACCCCCCAAAGCGCCAATCCGCACGGGCGCTATCAAGGCGACGTCCTACCCTATTGCTACCAGCAACCGCTCGAACTCATGTGTAGAAAACCCCGACAATTGTCCAACCAACAACCGCCTTACCTGCCTCGGCTCAACCCCCATCAGCAATGCCACGTCGTCCTGCGTCATGCCGCTGGCGCGAACCCTGTCCACTATACGCATCACCAGATCAGCTTTGACCAACCGCTCATTCGGATTGGGCAACTCCAGGTCGGCGAACACGTTGTCGCTGCCTTCCTCAAACCAACCCACAGCCGCCATCCCAGCCATCCTACTTCCCCCGGACAGGCCGCATCGTTCGTCCCCAAGCCGTGGATGGTGGCCCTGCGGCCACCACGACGCGGAAAGCCAGCACGCCCCTAGCCCTACCCCACCAACCGCTCGTCCTCATCCATCCCCACGCTCCGCGCCACCGGCAGCATCGCGAAGTACCGCCGGGACACCCGGTCCGACAGCTCCCCGATCGCCCCCTCCAACGCCCGCAGCCGAGGCGGCAGATAGGCCGCCGCCACGTTCTGGTCCCGCGCCGCCAGCACGTCGCGGATGATCGCCGAGGCCTCCTGCGACAGCGGGTCAAGCGCGCTCACCAGACTGTCCCCATCCTCCGACAGCCCGCGCAGCAGGTCGCGGATCGCGCTCAACTGAAACCCCAGGCCCCGCGGATTGCCCTCATCCGCCAGCATCAAATCCAGCGCCGGCGCCGGTTGCAGCACGGCCAGATACCGGGCGCGATAGGTGATCACCGAGTCCCGCAGTTCCAGCGCCAGCCGCAGCCCGACCTCGATCCGACCGGGCTGGGTCGCCGCATGCGGCTGGTCCAGCACCTGCGCGACCTGCGACAGGATGGCCTGCGCCCGCTCGATCCTTCGGCCGAAATCCAGGAACAGCCGGCCGCCGCCGCGCACCATGTTCTCGGCCGCCAGCCCAGCGACGGCCGCGGCGAATTCCAGCACGCGGCTGGTCAGCAAGGATGCCTGTTCCAGCGCGCGCGGGTCGGCGTCCGGCGGCAGCAGCCGCATCGCCTCCCCCAGTTCGCGGCGGAAGCGGGACAGGACGGCATGGACCTCTCCCGTGAGCCGGTCGCGCAACTGGTCCACCTGGCCCGAGACACGGCCCATCAGCGCGCGCATCCCGCCCTGGCCGGCGGCCGGCGTGCGGAAGGCGCGCATCACGGCGCTGGCGACCATGCTGCCGCTCAGAACCGTCGCGTCCTCCCGCTGCATCATCCCGGCGGTGCTCAGGCACGCGGACAGCAACTGCATCTCGGCCAGTTCGCGGGGGGATGGAGAGGGCCGGAGCAGCCGCGTGATCATCGCCCGTTGCAGCCGAGCGGCTTCCTCCATCCGCTCCAGATACCGCCCGAACCAATAAAAATTATCCGCGACCCTGCTCGGCAGGTCCCCCGCGGTGCGGCGGATGGCCAGGGTGGGGGTGGCGAGGCCGAAGCCGGATTGCAGCGGCACGGCTTCGTCGGCGATCACCCAGACATCCTTGGACACCGCGTCGCGCGGGAGGCGGGCGGCGAGGGCGTCTTCCTCCGACAGCACACGGGCCAGGCCGCCGGGCAGCGCGCGCCATTCGGTGCCGTCAAAGGCGAGGAACATCCGCAGCGCCACGGGCCGCGGTTCCAGCCCGTTGGGGCCGAGGCATGGCGCGACAGAGGGCGTGGGCGCGACGGCGGCGGCATAGCGGGCGGGATGCGCGGCCATGCGGGCGGCGAGGGCGGCACGCTCCTCGGTCGACAGCAGCGTGGGGCGCACGGGCGCGGCGGAACCGTCGGTGGCGGGGCGGATGATCCAGCCTTCCAGGTCACGCAGCACGGTGCGGACGACCGCGCCTTCGCCCAACCAGACGGTGGCCTGGGAGGGCATGCGAAGGTCCTCCCCCAACAGGCGGCGGGCGAGGGCAGGCAGGAAGGCGGCGATGCCAGGCGCTTCCACGAGGGCGGAGCCGACGTCGTTGACGACCCGGACCGTGCCGGCGCGGACGGCTTCCAGCAGGCCGGGCGTGCCGCCATGGCCGTTCAGCTCCAGCGGATCGGCGTGGTCGCCGCGCATCCGGCGGAACAGCACCCCGATCCGTTGCAGGCCACGCAGTGTCTTGAGGAAGACGTGCCCGCCGCGGATGGTCAGGTCGCCGCCTTCCACCAGACCGATCGAGAACTCGCGGGAGAGCAGCACATGCTCGAACCACAGCGGGTCCTGGTGGCCGGGCGTCAGCAGCGCCACGCCCGCATCATCCGCGGGGGACAGGGCCTGGAGGCTGTCGGCGCATTGCTCCAGGAACGGGCGCAGCGGGCGGATCTTCTGGGATTGGAAGAGTTCGGGGACGACGCGGGAGAGGATGCGGCGGTTTTCCAGCGCATAGCCGATGCCGGACGCCTGGCTGGTGTGGTCCGCCAGCACGCGCCAGGCCCCGTCCGGGCCGCGCAGCAGGTCGGCGGCGTAGAAATGCAGATGCCGGTCGTGGCGCCGGATTTCGGAGGAACGGCAGGGCCGGAGGAACTGCGGATTGCCGAACACCAGGTCGGTGGGCAGCAGCCCCTCGGCCAGCAGGTCCTGTGGGCCATACAGGTCGCGCAGGATCGCTTCGAGCAGACGGGCGCGTTGACCGAGGCCCGCTTCCAGACCAGCGAACTCGGCGGCGGAGAGGGGCAGCGGGACGGGATCGCAGCGCCAGTTGGTCGGCTGGTCGCCGGGGAGCATGGCGGTGATGCCTTCCTCCACGAAGGCCCGTTCGAGCATGGCGGCGCGGGTGCCCAGCGCCTCCCGCCCCATGCCGAACATGGCGCCCATGATGCCGCGCCAATGCTGCTTGGCATTGCCGTGGCCGTCGGCCATTTCGTCGAGGGGTTGGTCGTCGCTCATGGGCCGGCGCCGGCCGAACCAACGCCCCCTCCCCCCTTGAGGGGGAGGGTCGGGGTGGGGGGTCGATGCCCCCCAATCGACGCCACCACGCCCCCCCTCAAGGGGGGAGGGGGAAGAGGGGTCAGCCTCTCCCCCCGCACGAGGGGAAGATGGGTCAAGATCAGCCGAACCTGGACCTCAGCTCGCATTCTTTCCGCCATAGCGGCGGACGCGCAGATCGGCCTGTTCCTTGTGGCCGGCGAAGTTCTCGATGGCACAGAGGCGG
>CANJSR010000319.1 GCA_947476855.1 Acetobacteraceae bacterium | reverse complement strand
GATGCGCCGGTCCAGCGACTACAACCGCCGCGCCTATATGGGCGACGACCTGCTGGAGCGGACGATCGGGATCATCGGCCTCGGCCATGTCGGCACGCGCGTGGCGGAGTTGTGCAAGGGCCTGTTCCGGATGCGGGTCATTGCCTACGACCCCTACCAGACGGCTGAGCAGCTCGCCACCAAGGGGGCCGAGAAGGCCGCGACGCTGGAGGAAATGCTGCGCCAGGCCGACTACGTGTCGATCAACTGCCCGCACACGAAGGAAACGCGCGGGATGATGGGGGCGGCGCAGTTCGCCGTCATGCAGCCGCATGCGTATTTCATCACGACGGCGCGCGGCGGCATTCATGATGAGGTCGCGCTGGCTGATGCGCTGACGAAGAACCAGATCGCCGGCGCCGGGCTGGATGTTTGGGAGGATGAACCGCCTCCGCACGACCATCCGCTGCTGGCCTTCGACAATGTGCTGGCGAGTCCCCACACGGCCGGCATCACAAGGCAGTCGCGCTACAACATCGCGAAGATCGCGGCGGAGCAGATGATCGACATCCTGGACGGCAAGCGCCCGCCGCGTCTGCTGAACCCCGAGGTGTGGCCGGCCTACCAGGACCGGTTCCAGGCGGTCATGGGCTTCCGGCCGGAGGACTGAGACCCGCCCGTGCGCGTGCTGCTGCTGCCCTCGGTTCCCTATGAACCACTGTGGCGGCTGCACGCGGCGGGAGAGCACCCGATCCCCACCATGCCGCCGGCGCTGCTGCTTGCGGAGGGGATCGAGGTTGACTCCATCGACCCGGGCGCCTGGCCGTCTAACCCGTTCGGGCGGATGCATCCGTTCTTTCGGGCGTTTGACCCCCTGCGGCTGCTGCGGGCAATCCTGACGCATCGGCGGTATGACCTGATCGTGTCGGGCAATGACTCGGTGGCGGTCGGGCTGGTGGCGGCGCGGCGGTTGCTGCGGCTGCGCATGCGGATCGCGATCTGGGATTTCTCGCCGGCCGATGCGTGGCGGGTGCGGCGGATCGCGCAGGATCGAACCTTGCCGTTCGTGGATGGCGTGCTGGCGCTGAACCAGGTGCAGGATGGCTATATCCGGGCGCGCTGGGGGACGCGGGTCCTTGTCATCGGGCATTGGGTTGATACGGCGTTCTTCATGCCTCGGCCGGATACTGAGGGGACGTATGTGCTGTCGGTCGGCGATGACGACGGGCGCGACTATCCGACCCTGATCGCCGCGCTGGAGGGGCTGGATGTGCGGACGCGTATCCGGACCGGGCGGGCATTGGCTGGCGCTGGCCCGGGGGTGGAGCCAATCCGCGGGCGTCTGTCAGCGCCGGCTCTGCGCGACCTGTATGCCGATTCCCGCTTCGTCGTTGTCCCCCTGCGCCCCGACACGCGCAACGCCAGCGGGATCAGCACGATCATGGAGGCCGGCGCCATGGGCAAGGCGGTGATCGTGAGCGACTCCGACGGCGTGCGGGAGTTCGTGCGGGACGGGGAGACGGGGCTGGTCGTCCCGGCCCATGATCCCAACGCCCTGCGTGTGGCGATCGAGCGGCTGCTGGCTGATCCCGGGTTGTGCCGCCGCCTGGGTGAGGGAGGGCGCCGCTTCATGGAGGCGACGGCCGAACCGGCTGTATTTGCCCCGAGGCTGGCGGCCGCCTATCGGGCGTTGGGCGGCGCCTGACGGGCCCGGGCCGGCCGGCTTGTGTGGCGGTTTGATCCCACCGATAATCCGGCGTTTGCTGTCCGCAACGGACCTATGTGATGGGGTTGCCCGTGCCCAGATCCCTCTATGCGTCGCACTGCCCAGATTGCGCGACGCTGGCCGGGCCCTTGTCGCGACGCCAGACCCTCGGCGCCCTGCTGTTTGCCAGCCTCATGCCGCCGACCGCCGCACGGGCTGAAACGGGGTTGCCGCTGTCGGGCTATATCTACGAGGACACGCGGCGTCTGGTCAGCCTCGTTGAAGCCGCCGCCACGCTCATCGAACAGGAAGGGCGGCCGGCTTTCGGCCTCGGCATTTCCAACCTGTCGCGCTGGCCCGCGGATGATTTCTATCTGTTCGCCTACACGCTGGACGGAGTCTGCGTGTTCCACCAGGCGGAGCCGATACTGGTCGGTCGGAACCTGATCGAAGTGCGCGACGTTCTGGGCAAGCCAGTGGTCCAGCACATCACCTCCATCGGCGCTCGGCTGGAACCGCAAGCCGCCGATTGGGTATTCTACCAGTGGGAGAGCGGGCAACAGCTCTCACCGGCGTGGAAAGGATCCTATGTCCGCAAGGCGGTGGCGCCGGACGGCACGGTGATGGTGATCGGCAGCGGCGGCTACAACCTCAAGATAGAGCGTCAGGTTGTACGCCGGAACGTTCTGCGCGCGGTCGCCGCCATCGAGGCGCGGGGGGAGACGGTGTTCGCGGAACTGGTGAGCCCTGCCTCCCCCTATCGCATGCCGGACGGGTATCTGTTCGTGATGGACATGACCGGGCGGACCATCGTCGATCCGGCCTATCCGGGTCTTGGCGGCGGCCGCGACATGTCGCTGTTCCGCGATGCGGTCGGTGTGCCGGTGGTTGCGACGGTCCTGGAGCGGTTGGCGCATCAGGACGAGGTGTGGATGCAGTTCCTGATGCCACGCCCGGGCGATAAGATCCCCGCCCGCAAGGCGCTGTTCGCCTGCAAGGTTGGCGTGAACGGACGGACCCTGGTCGTCGGCGCCGATTTTTTCCTGCCAACAGCGATCTGGATGCGGGTCTGAGACATGGCGATGCAACGTCCCGCCTCGCTGCTGTATGGCGTCGATGATGTACCTCCGCCGCTGGCCCTGCTGATGCTGGCCTGGCAGCACATCTTCCTGATGTGCAGTACCCTCGTCATGCCGATCGTACTGGTTACCGAGATCGGTGGCGGTGCGGGCCAGGTTCAGGGCGTGCTGGCCGCGACCATGGTGGCGGCTGGCCTGGGCACTGTCCTGCAATCGATCCGCTTCTGGGGGATCGGCTCCGGGTTTCTTTGCCCCAACCTCGCCGGCCCGAATTTCTTCGCCGCCTGCATGAATGCCGCCTGGCTGGGCGGGCTGCCGTTGATGCGCGGCATGATCATCGCGGCCGGCCTGACCGAATTGGTGCTGGCGCGCATCCTGCCGCGCCTTTCCTTTCTGTTTCCGCCCGCCATCACCGGACTGGTCGTCTTCATGGTCGCGGTGGGCCTGATGCCAGTCGGCATTTCCCGGTTCTTCCGCGTCAATTTTGATGGGGAGGCGATCAATGGCGCCAACGTGGCGGTGGCCAGCCTGACGCTCCTGTTGATGATCGGGGTGAATGTCTGGGGATCCGTTCGGCTGAAGCTTTACGCCCTGCTGATCGGGCTGGTCGCCGGCTATGCCTTGTCGGTCTGGAGCGGGTTGATCGACGCAGGCAGTTATCATCAACTGGCCGACGCGCCCTGGATCGGGTTGCCATCGTATGACGGCATGTTCGCGATCGACTTCGCCTGGGAATTGCTGCCGGCTTTCGTCATCGTCTCACTCAGCGGCGCGGTCAAATCCATCGGCAACCTCGTGATGTGCGAGCGTATCAATGACGAGGCCTGGACCAGGCCCGATCTCCGCCGGGTCGGTGACGGCCTGACCGCGGATGCGATTTCGGTTACCGCCGCCGGATTGCTGGGTGGGATGGCCACGGATACCTCGGCGAGCAATGTGGGCCTCTCCAATGCTTCGGGCGCGACCAGCCGGTGGATCGGCGTGGCGGCCGGCGTCCTGTTCGCGTTGCTTGGCTTCTCCCCCAAGGTCGCGGCGTTCCTGTCCGTAATGCCGCAGCCGGTGGCGGGCGCGGTCGTTCTGTTCGTCGTGTGCTTCATGTTCATGTCGGGTATTCAGATGATGATGAGCAGCAAGCCCGACATGGCGATGACCTTCGTGATCGGGTTGTCCCTGGCCTTCGGGTTGAGCGTGGATGTGCTGCCGAGCATATTCAGCGATGTGCCGTCCTGGGCGCGACCGATCCTGGGTTCATCCTTGACGGTGGCAACGCTGCTGGCGATCGGCCTGCACCAGTTGTTCCGGCTGGGCCGCCCGCCGCCCGCCGAGGGGGCGGCCCCGCTCCACTGATCCGCCCCATGGAGCGCGTTCCGCCTGACCAGCCTTGGCAGACTCCCGCCAACGGCGGCAATGTCGCGCCGGCAACCCCGGGGACACCAGATGACCACGCTCGACATGCAACCCGGCGACTCCAACCTGGCCCTCCGCCTCGCCCGTAACATCAAGGGTGAGGTCCTGTTCGACCGCGCCAGCCGCGGCCGCTATTCGACCGACGCCTCCATCTACCAGGTCGAGCCGCTCGGCGTGATCGTGCCCGAGACCGTCGATGACGTCGTCGCCGCGATGGCGATCGCGCGGGAGGAAGGCATCCCCGTCCTGCCCCGCGGCGGCGGCACCAGCCAGTGCGGGCAGACGGTGAACCGGGCACTGGTGATGGACTGCTCCAAACACCTGCGGCGTATCCTGCACATCGATCCGGTCGCCCAGACGGCGCTGGTGGAGCCGGGCACGGTCCTCGGCCATCTGAACACCGCGCTGCGCGAGCACAAGATGTTCTTCACCGTGGACCCGTCCACCCATGCCCGCTGCACGATCGGCGGCATGGCGGGGAACAACTCCTGCGGGTCCAAGTCCATCCGCTATGGGCTGATGGCCGACAACGTCCTGTCGATCGACGCGATCCTGGCCGACGGCACCCGCCACCGCTTCGGCGCCATCCCCGACAATCTCGGCTGGGGCGTGCCGAACCGGATCGCCGACCTGATCCAGCGCATGCGCGCGCTGGGCCTGTCGGAGGCTGACGAGATCGCCTCCCGCTTCCCCAAGCAGCTCCGCCGCGTCGGCGGCTACAACATCGACACGCTGACGCCGGCCGCCCGCGCCGCGGGGCGGGAGAACCTGGCCCGCCTGCTGGTGGGCTCGGAGGGAACGCTCGCCTTCTCCGCCGCGCTGGAACTCAAGCTGCACCCGATCAAGCCGCGCAAGGTGATGGGCATCTGCCAGTTCCCCAGCTTCCGGAAGGCGATGGAAGCGGCGAAACACATCGTCCAGCTCGATCCGGAGGCCGTGGAGCTGGTCGACCGCACCATGATCGACCTCGGCCGGGGCATCCCGATCTTCCGCGCCACGATCGACCGGATGCTGATCGGCGAGCCCGACAGCCTGCTGCTGGTGGAGTTCCACGGGCAGGAGGACGGCCCCCTGATGCGGAAGCTGGAGGACCTGGAAGCCCTGATGGGCGACCTCGGCAGCCCCGGCGTCGTCCGCGCTCTGGATGGTGGGTTCCAGGCCGAGATCGCCTCCGTCCGCGAGGCCGGCCTGAATATCATGATGTCGATGAAGGGGGACGGGAAGCCGGTCTCCTTCATCGAGGACTGCGCCGTCGATCTGGACGACCTGGCCGACTACACCGAACGGCTGAACGACGTGTTCGAGCGGAACGGCACCAAGGGCACCTGGTACGCCCATGCCTCGGTCGGCTGCCTGCATGTCCGCCCCGTGCTGAACCTCAAGGACCCGACCGATGTCGCGCTGATGCGGAAGGTGGCCGAGGAAACCTTCGCCTTGGTCCGCGAATACAAGGGCTCGCACAGCGGGGAGCACGGCGACGGCCTGGTCCGCAGCGAGTTCCACACGCTGATGTTCGGGGAACGAATCGTCAGCGCCTTCGGCACGGTGAAGGAGGCTTTCGACCCCACCGGCATGATGAACCCCAACCGCATCGTCGATCCGCCGCGGATGGATGACCGGTCCTTGCTGCGCTACGCGCCGGGCTATGGCGCGGTCAGCGACTTCGCCCCCAAGCTCGACTGGTCCGATCATCCCGGTCCGCTCGGCGGCATGCTGGGCGCGGTGGAGATGTGCAACAACAACGGCACCTGCCGCGGCTTCGACGCCGGCGTGATGTGCCCGTCCTATCGCGTCACCCG
>CANJSR010000318.1 GCA_947476855.1 Acetobacteraceae bacterium | reverse complement strand
TGCCGGTCAGGCCGCCGAGGTTCAGCGGATGATCCTCGGGCACCGTGCCGCGGCCGTTCCAGCTTGTGACCATGCCGAAACCAAGGTCGAGCAGCTTCGCCGCCGCCGTCCCCGCGTTCTTGGCGCCATTGCCCAGCCACAGCAGCGGACGCTTGGCGGCCAGCACGCGGGCGGCGAGTTCGTCCAGCTCCGCGTCGGTCGGTGTGCGGGGCACTTCGAGCGGCAGGACGAAGTTGTCGAGGATGGCCGGACGCTCGATCTTCGCGCGTTGCAGGTCGATCGGGACTTCGATGCTGACCGGTCCCATCGGGGCGGACAGCGCATCGACGGCGGCGCGGGTCAGCACGCCAATGGCGTTCTGCGCCGAACGGATGCGATAGGCGGACTTGGACACCGACCGCATCATGCCGAGCTGGTCGAATGCGTCGTGGACGGTGCCCATTTCGCGGTCGGCGTGCTTCGTCGCGGTCTGGCCGGTGATGTGCAGGACGGGAGAACCCGCGAACCGAGCCTCGATCAAGCCGCCAATCGCGTTCGCCGCGCCGGGGCCGGTGGAGGAGAAGATGACGCCCAACCCACCATTCACCCGGGCATAGCCGTCGGCCATGTGCGCGCCGCCTAGCTCACCGCGCGCCATCATGAAGCGGATGGCGTTGCGCCGGCCGATCGCGTCCAGCATCGGAATGTTGTGGACCGATGCGATGCCGAACACAGTGGTGACACCGCAGGCGGCAAGGAATTCGGCGACGAGATCGCCAACGGTATAGTCGGATGCCATGTGGAAAGGTCTCCCCCTTGATCGCGGCGAAGCTGAAACAAGGGGGCCTTGGCGTCAATGTTTGGTGGCGTTGGGGCTTTGCCCCAAACCCCACAAGGGGGCGTTGCCCCCTTGACCCCCACCAAGGGCCGAGCCCTTGGAACCATTGGATTGGGGGGATTCCGGGAGGGGCTGAGGTGATGTTTCAACCACAGCCTCAGCCCCTCCCGGGATCCCCCCAACGCTACCAACTTGCACCCAGCCCGTTTGTGCTTAGATGCGTCCCATGAGAACACAGGCCATCACCCTTCTCGCGGTCGGCCTTCTGGGCGCCGCGCCCGCACTGGCGCATGAGCGTCTCCAGGCCACCTACCACGTCTACGCGGGCGGCATCGACTTCGCCACCGCCAACGCCCGCATGGCGCTCGGCACCGCGGGGTATCAGCTTGATGTGCGCTACCGGACGACCGGGGTCCTGGGCGTGCTCTATCCCGGGCAGCAGCAGAATGCCGTGTTCGGCGCCTGGGACGCGACCCGCCCGAGCCCGCACCGTTATCAGGGCATGGGGCTGTGGCGCGGCAAGGACTACGTCTCCCAGATCGACTATGTGCGTGATCTGCCCGAGGTGCGGACTCTCCTGCCGCCCGTCGATGAGGAGCGGGAGCCGGTGCCCGACTCGATGCGGACGGGGGCGATCGACACGCTCAGCGCGCTGGCCGGCCTGATCGGGCAGATCGGACGGGACGGGCGGTGTGATTCCTCGGCGCGCCTGTTTGACGGGCGGCGGGCCACGGTTGTCACGGCCTCGACCCGGGGGGAGGAGCAACTCGAACAGACCGCGCGGTCGTCGTATAACGGCCGAGCGCTGCGGTGTGATTTTGAGGCTCGGGTGGTGGCGGGGTTTCGGAAGTCGGACGATTCGGACTATCGCCAGCGCCCCTATACCGGATCGGCCTGGTTCGCCCGCGCCATGCCTGGCGCGTTTCCCGTGCCGGTTCGGATCACCTTCGACACCAGGCGCCTCGGGATCGCGCGGATGTATATGACCGCGATCACGCCGGACCCGGAACTCCGGCCCGCCTCGGTTACCCTGCCGGAACCAGGCGGGACGCGATCTCCGCCATCTCCGTGATGTCGCGGGCGATGGCGGCCGCACCCTCGGCCATGGTGCGCGGACCATAGCCCCAGGCGGCGAAGATGCAGGGCAGGCCGGCGCCCTTGGAGGCGACGATGTCGTTCGCGTGGTCGCCGGCCATGATGGCACGGTCCGCGGTGCCACCGGCGGCGGACAGGGTCGCGGTCATGTGCGCAGGATCGGGCTTGCGAACCGGGAAGCTGTCGCCGCCGCCCACCGCGACCATCAAGGGCAGCAGGCCAAGCGCATCCAGCAGGGACCGTGCCGCACCCTCGGGCTTGTTGGTGCAGACCGCGAGCCGCCAGCCCGCGCCGGACAGGTCGCGCAGGACGGGCAGGACATTGGGATACAACCGGCTTTCAACCGCGGCATGGCCCGCATAGTCGGCGGCGAAGGAGGCGACGGCCTCCGCATCCGGTTCCGCGCCGCGCTGGGCGAAGGCCTTCCGCACCAGGGCAGCCACGCCGTCGCCGACCATGGCGGCGGTCTCGGGGTGGGAGAACGTCGCCAGCCGGCGGGAGACCATCAGTCGGTTCAGCGCCGCGGCCAGGTCGGGCACGGTGTCCACGAGTGTGCCATCCAGGTCCAGCAGAAGGGTTCGCGGCACGATGTCAAACTCCGAAACGTGAATTGAGCCAATCCGGGAACGGTAGGCTTTGACAGGCATCCGGCTTCGCCGCTACCCGGATGCATAGCCAAGCAGGGGAAGGCCATGCAAGCAACCGCCATCATCCTGGCCGCGGGTCTGGGGACTCGGATGAAGTCAGCCCTGCCCAAGACCCTGCACAGGATCGCGGGCCGATCCATGCTGCGCCATCTGCTGGCCAGTTGCGAGCCCGTCTTCTCCCGCATCGTCGTCGTTCTCGGCCCCGACATGGACCAGGTCCGGGCGGAAGCCGCTCCGCATGTCTGCGTGGTGCAGCATGATCGGCTGGGCACGGCGCATGCCGCGTTGCAGGCGGTGGATCATTTCGGTGATGGAGAGGTCGCCGTCCTGTATGCCGACAACCCGCTGATCCGGACCGAGACGTTGCGCCGGATGCTGGATCGGCGCGCGTCCGGCGATGTCGGCCTGGGGCTGCTGGCGTTTTGTCCCGACGACCCCGGGCGGTACGGGCGCGTCGTCACGCGGGATGGGTTTGTCGAACGCATCGTCGAATGGGCGGACGCGACCGAGGCGGAACGCGCGATCGACCTGTGCAACGCCGGGGTCCTGTGCGGACCGGCCGCGGACATGACGCGCTGGCTGCAAGCCGTGCGCAACGACAATGCCAAGGGCGAATATTATCTCACCGACCTTGTCGCCCTGGCCCGCGCGGATGGTCGGCGGGTGGCGGCGGTCGAGGCACCGGCCGAGGAACTCGGCGGCGTCAATTCCCGTGTGGAACTCGCCGCGGCCGAGGCGGTGCTGCAATCCTGGCTGCGCCGGCGGGCGATGGAGGGGGGCGTGACGATGATCGACCCCACCTCGGTTTTTCTCTCGCATGACACGGAACTCGGCGCCGACGTGACGATTGAGCCGAATGTGTTCTTCGGTCCCGGCGTGAAGATCGCCGATGGGGTCACGATCCGTGCCAACAGCCATCTGGAGGGCTGCACGGTCGGCCCCGGCTGCATCGTCGGTCCCTTCGCCCGCCTGCGGCCAGGTGCGGTTCTGGCCCGGGATGTCCATGTCGGCAATTTCGTGGAAGTGAAGGCCGCCACCCTGGATGTCGGGGTGAAGGCGAACCACCTGAGCTACATCGGCGACGCCTCGGTGGGCGCCGGCACGAATATCGGCGCCGGAACGATCACCTGCAACTATGACGGCGTGAACAAGCATCGCACCACGATCGGGGCGAATGCCTTCATCGGCTCCGACGTCGCCCTCGTGGCTCCCGTTACGGTGGGCGATGGCGCGGTCATCGCGGCCGGCAGCGTGATCACCGAGGACGTGATGCCAGACGCCCTGGCGATCGCGCGCGGGCGGCAGGTGCAGAAGCCCGGACGGGCGGCGGACATGCGGGCGGCAAAGAAGGAACGACGTTGATATGTGTGGAATTGTAGGTGTCATCGGGCCACGGCTGGCCGCGCCGCTCATTCTGGATGCGCTGCGCCGGTTGGAATACCGCGGCTACGACAGCGCCGGCATCGCCACGCTGGTGGACGGCGTCATCAATCGCCGCAGGGCGGAGGGGAAGCTGGCGAACCTGTCGGCCTCCCTGGAAGGGATGCCGCTGACGGGCAAGATCGGCATCGGCCATACCCGCTGGGCCACGCATGGCGCGCCCACGGAACAGAACGCCCATCCGCACGGCACGTCCCGCGTCGTCGTCGTCCATAACGGCATCATCGAGAATCATGCCGAACTGCGCGCCGAACTGGAAGCCGCGGGGCAGGTCTTCACGAGTGAGACCGACACCGAAACGGTCGCGCAACTGGTCGACCTGTATCTGCAACAGGGCCTGACCCCGGTGGAGGCCGCGGGCAAGACTTTTGCCCGCCTGCACGGCGCCTTCGCCCTGGCCATGATCTTCTCGGGCCACCCGGAACTGATGATCGGCGCACAGTTCGGCGCCCCGCTCGCTGTGGGGTTCGGCGAGGATGAGATGTTCCTCGGTTCCGACGGCCTGGCGCTGGCGCCGCTGACCCGTCGCATCGCCTATCTGCGTGATGGCGACTGGACCGTGGTCGACCGCCATGGCGCGAAGTTCTTCGATATCGAGGGCAACGAGGTCCAGCGCGAGATCAAGCTGACCCGCCTGACCGGGGCCGCGATCGGCAAGGGCAACTACCGTCATTTCATGGAGAAGGAACTCCATGAGCACCCGGCCGTGATCGGGGACACGCTGCATCGGATGATCAATCCGCGCACCAGGGCCGTGATGCTGCCGAAACTGCCGGTCGACTTCGCCACCGTGCCGCGCATCACCATGAGCGCGTGTGGCAGCGCCTTCTACGCCGGCCTGGTCGGCCGCTGGTGGTTCGAGGCGGTGGCCCGCATTCCGATGGATGGTGACGTGGCCAGCGAGTTCCGCTATCGCACGCCGCCGATGCCCGACAAGGGGCTTGGCCTATTGGTGTCGCAGTCCGGCGAAACCGCCGATACGCTCGCCGCCCTGCGCTATATGCGTGAGCAGGGGCAGAGCATCCTGTCGATCGTCAACGTTCCCGAGAGCAGCATGGCCCGGGAATCCGACGGCGTGCTGGAAACCGTGGCGGGGCCGGAGATCGGGGTTGCCTCGACCAAGGCCTTTACCGCGCAGTTGTCGGTGCTGGCCTGTCTCGCCCTTGCCGCCGGTCGCGCCCGCGGGGCGATCGATGCCGCCACCGAGGCGCGCCTGACCGCGGCCTTGCTTGAGGTGCCGCAGCGGGCGGCCGAGGTGCTGGAGAAAGACAGTGCCATCCAGGCCATCGCCCGCCGGGTCGCCAAGGCGCATGACGTGCTGTTCCTGGGGCGGGGGAATTGCTATCCGATCGCCATGGAAGGCGCGTTGAAGCTGAAGGAAATCAGCTACATCCACGCCGAGGGCTACGCGGCCGGTGAGATGAAGCACGGCCCGATCGCGCTGATCGACCAGTCGGTGCCGGTGATCGCCATCGCGCCCTCCGGCCCGCTGTTCGAGAAGACGGCGTCCAATGTGCAGGAAGCCGCGGCGCGGGGCGGGCAGGTGATCGTGTTCTCGGATGCCGAGGGGGCGGAGAAGCTGAAGGGCATCTCCGTCGATACAATCGTCCTGCCGGCGGTCGATCCCTTCGTGGCCCCGATCCTGTACGCGATCCCGGTGCAGGTGCTGGCGTATCACGTGGCCGTGCTTAAGGGCACGGACGTGGATCAGCCGCGGAACCTCGCGAAGTCGGTGACGGTGGAGTAGGGGGCTCGCGCTTGTCCCGTAACCCCCTCCCCCCTTGAGAGGGAGGGCTGGGGTGGGGGGGCTAGCGGCACCGGCGGGGGGGGGTGGCTACCCCTCCCCCAACCTCGGTCCGCTTCGCGGCCCAAGCCCTCAAGGGGAGGGGAGAATCAGCCTCCCCCTACGCCGCCGCCCGCGACAAATCCCCCGCGTCGGCCAACCCCTCCACCCCCCAGGTCTTCGCGATC
>CANJSR010000317.1 GCA_947476855.1 Acetobacteraceae bacterium | reverse complement strand
TTCAGCCTCGGCCGCCTGATCGCGCTGTATGAACACAAGGTCGCCGTGCAGGGCTGCCTCTGGGACATCGACAGCTTCGACCAATGGGGCGTGGAACTGGGCAAGCAACTCGCCAGCGGCATCCTGCCCGAGCTGACGCCTGGCGCCCCCCCCGGCGCGCATGATTCCTCCACCAACGCCCTGATCGCCCGTTTCCGCGCCCTGCGCCGGGAACCCTGATGGCCCGAATCCGCGTCCTCTCGGAAACCACCGTCAACCGCATCGCCGCCGGGGAGGTCATTGAGCGCCCCGCCGCCGCGGTGAAGGAGCTGGTGGAGAACGCCCTGGACGCCGGCGCGAGCCGCATCAGCGTGACCCTGGCCGGCGGCGGCATCGACCGGATCGAGGTCACCGACGACGGCATGGGCATGGATCAGGGCGACCTGACGCTCGCCGTCCTACGCCACGCGACCTCCAAGCTGACCGACGAGACCCTGGTCCGCATCGCCACCCTCGGCTTCCGCGGCGAGGCCCTCCCTTCCATCGGCGCCGCCGCGCGGCTGGAAATCACCTCCCGCCCGCATGACGCCGACCACGCCTGCCAGATCCGGGTCGAGGGCGGCCGCGTCGAGCCCGTGATCCCCGCCGCCGGCCCGCCCGGCACCCGCGTGGTGGTCCGCGACCTGTTCTTCGCCACCCCCGCCCGCCGCAAGTTCCTCAAGCAGCCGCGCACCGAGGCCGAACACGCCGAAGCCGCGGTCCAGCGCCTGGCCTTGTCCGCGCCCCAGGTCGCCTTCCGCCTGGAATCGGAAAACCGCGTGGTCTTCGACCTCCCATCCCAGGACCGGGTAATGCGAATCGCGTCGCTGCTGGGACCCGAGGCCGCCGCCGCGATGATGCCCGTCCGCCACGAACGGGGCGCCCTGGCCATGGCCGGCCTGGTGTGCTCCCCGGCGGTGACAAGGGCCACCACGGCGGCGCAGTTCCTGGTGGTGAATGGCCGCCCGGTCGCCGATCCAACACTCAAGACCGCGGTCCGGGTCGCCTATCGGGATGTGATCGCCCATGGCCGCTATCCGGTCGTGGCCCTGTTCCTCGACATCCCGCCCGAGGAACTCGACGTCAACGTCCATCCTGCCAAGACCGAGGTCCGCTTCCGCGACGCCAACGCCGTGCGCTCCCTGGTCATCGGCGGCATCCAGCGCGCTTTGGCCGGCCAAGGTGGCGAAGCCGGGGCCGACGATGGTTCGGCGCCCCGCCTGCCGGAGCACCGTCCCTCCCTGCGCCTGGCCTGGTCGCGCCCGCAATCCGGCGGCATCCGCGCCTTGCCGCTGCCCGGCTTTCCCAATGGCGCTTATCCCCAGGGTGCCCCCGCGCCGGCCTATCCGTATCCGCAGGGCGTCGCCGACGCGCAGCTCGGTTTTGGCGCCACCCCCGCCGCGCGCGTCCTGCCCACGCCCGTCCCCGATGCCGCCCATCCGCTCGGCGCCGCGATCGCCCAGGTGCTGGATACCTATATCCTGGCGGTCGCCGGCGATGGGTCGCTGGTCCTGGTTGACCAGCATGCCGCGCATGAACGCCTGACGCATGAAGCCATCCGCGAGCAAATGCTGGCCGGCGGCGTCCGCGCCCAGCCCTTGCTGCTGCCCGCCGTCGTCGACCTGCCCCCCGCCGACGCCATCCGCCTGACGGAACGGGCCGAGGACCTGCACCGCCTCGGTCTCGACATCGAGGCGTTCGGACCGGGCGCGGTGCTGGTGCGCGCCATGCCGGCCTCCCTCGGCACGCCGGAACCCGGGCCGCTGCTGCGTGACCTGGCCGACGAACTGGCCGAGATGGGAGAGACGACGTCGCTCGAATCCCGCCTCGACGCCGTCATCGCGCGCCTGGCCTGCCATGGCAGCATCCGCGCCGGGCGTCGGCTGGCGCAGCCGGAGATGGACGCGCTGCTGCGTCAGATGGAAGCCAACCCCCGCGCCGCCACATGCAGCCACGGGCGGCCGACCTTCCTGAAACTGTCGAAGGCCGAGATCGAGAAGCTGTTCGGCCGGCGCTAACGCGCGTCCCGCCTGACCGGGACCATCATGGGCGGAACCGGCTCAGGCCAGCCGCCCGGTATATTGTTCCAGCACGTCCCAATACCGGTCGCCGAACTTGCGCTTGAGCTCACGGTAGTACCCCACCTCCCGCAGCGCGGCGCGGAAGCCCGCGGGGTCGACCGTGGTGAACTGCATCCCCCCCTTGGTCAGCATCTCGCGCGCGCCGGTGTCCGCGGTGACGTGATCGGCGCGCTGGCGCAGCCCCGCCGCGTTGAAGGCGTCGCTGACGATGGTCTTCAACCCATCGGGCAGGCGGCGCCAGGCGTTCGGGTTCACGCAGACCCATTGCCCGTCCCAGACATGGTTCGTCACGGCGCAATGGCGTTGCGCGGCCTCGAACCCCGCGGCGACGACCAGCGCGAGCAACCCTTCCTGCCCGTCGATCAGCCGCTGGCTCAGCGCGCGGAAGGTTTCCGACAGCGGCATGGCGATGGGATTGGCCTGCAGTGCCTGGAACAGGTTCACGAACTCGGGTTCCACCGGAGTACGCAGCCGCAGCCCCTTCAGGTCGCCGGCGACGCGGATCGGCTTGTCACCCGTCGTGACCACGCGGAAGCCGAAATCCCAGACCGTGGTCAGCGTGACCAGGCTGGCGCGTTGCAGCAGCAATTCACCGATCACGCGGCCCAGGTCACCATCCATCGCCTTCCACAGCGGCCCGTGCCCCGACCAGGCGAAGCCGGTCATCGGCAAGGCCGCCATCGCCTGTGCCGTGTGCAGGATCTGGCCGGCGACCGTCGCCATCTCCAGCGTGCCATTCCTCACCTGCGTCAACTGGCCGATCGCGCTGCCCAGCGTGCCGTCGCCGCTGATCGTGATGGCCATGCGCCCGCCGCTCTTGCTCTCGACCTCGGCGGCGGCCTCGGCCAGTCGGATATGAAGCGGGAAGCTCGCTGGCGCCGTATGGCCCAGCCGCCAGGTGAAGTCGGCGGCGCGGGCGGGGCGCGGGCGCGTGGGAAGCGCGAGGGTCGCTGCGGCGCCCGCCAGCCAGCCGCGCCGTGTCGTCCGGATCATCAATCGTGGTCCCTCCGTTGCCCCGTCATGCCACGGCGCGCGGAGACAATCTACGTCCCATTGGCCCGGCCCCGGCGACCGGCCGTCCGGGATTTCGACGGACGCCTATTGCGTGACCGAGCGGACGGCGCTGAACGGCACGGTCAGGGTCCCGAGTTGCAGGCGGACGCCCGCCGTCTCGGTCGTCACGCCCGAGGCGGTGCCGACCACCTGGTAGGGCACGGCTTTCGGCGTGCCGGTCGCGTCGGCGGCATGCACCGCCACCCGGTACGACCCATCCGGCATCGTCCGGCCGTTGCCATCCTTGCCGTCCCAGACCCAGTCATTCGCGCCGCGCTGCGCCGTGATCGTCTTCTCGGCGATCGTCGTGCCCTGGCCGTTCAGCACCGCGACCCGGACCGGCTGTTCCGCGTCGACGCTGAAGCGCAGCGTGCCCTGGCCGTTCTGCAAGGGCATCTCCTCGCTCTCCACCGCGATCCGCCGTCCGATCATGGCCGAGGACTGCATGACCTGTCCGGCCTGGGTCAGCTCGATCAGGCGGGTCAGGCTGGTGTTGGTCGCGATCTGCTGCTCGACGCTGGAGAACTGCACGAGCTCTCGGGTGAACTCATTCGTATCCATCGGGCTGGTCGGGTCCTGGTTCTGCAACTGCGTCATCAACAGCTTGAGGAAGCCATTGAAGTTCGACGACAGGGAGCCGAGCGCGGTACCGCCGACGGCGGCCGCGGACTTGGTGGTGGCGGCTGTGGCCGTGGAGCTTGCCTGGGCCGCGGCCGCGGTGGGGGTGATTGCCATGCTGCGTCTCCTCTCAAGCGGTGATGTCGAGGCCCATGCGGCGGCCGACAGGCGGGCGCCGTCCCGGTTCAATGCCTGGGTCCGCGCCGGTCCCGCCGGGGTGTCCGCGCCCCGCGGGCTGGCGCGGCGTCCGGCCGGGGTCGTCTCCGGCTGGGTTGTTGCCGCCCTGGTTGCCGGTCTGGGCCATGAAGTCGGGGGATGGCTGCGGGGTGGAGCGTGGTTCGGGCGTGGGCCGGAACTCCGCCGGGGCAAGCTGGAGGATCACATCCCGCTGGTCGGCGGCCATGCCCGCCTGATCGAGCGCGCGTTCCAGCGCGGGCTGGTCGCGGCGGAGCAGGGCCAGGGTCTCCGGCCGCTCGACCAGGACCTGGACCTTGGTGGCGGAGTCGTCGGACCGTTCGATGCGGATTTCTAGTTGCCCGAGTTCCACCGGATCAAGCCGGATCGTCAGCCTCTGGGTGCCGCCTGGGGCGCTGTCGAGGCGAATGATCGCGGGGGCGATCTGCTCCGCGAGGCGGGACGGGGCGGGGGCATCCGGGGCGCTGGCCGGTTCCGTTGAGGAGGCGGCGGCTGGCGCCTGGGTGGGGGAGGCCTGGGTGGGCGGGGCGGCCGAGGGCGCCGGTTCTCCGCCTTGTGCCGGCGCTTCCAGGACCGGAGGGGCGTTCGCGGTGGCCTCGGCCGCGGGGAAGCTGGTGTCGCGGGAAGGGCCGGGCGCGGGTTCGGCCCTGCTGCCTTGGGGGGCGCGGTGCTGCTGGCCGTGATCGTCGTTGGCAGGGTCGGGGAAAGCGCGCGAGGCGGTTGGGTTGGCGGCGGCTTCGGGCGCGGGTGCTTCCGCCGGCGCGGCGGGCGGGTCGAGGGTCGGCACGCCCCGGTCCGCATCCTGGCCGAGGATCATCGCCGTCGTCTCGGCGTTGGGGGGTGGGGGCGCACGGAGGGGCGCGCTGTCGCGGGGTGCGCTCTCAAGGGGAGGGGCGGCGGTCTCGGCGCGGATCGGGGTTGGGGTCGGGGCGCCCGGCCGGTCGGTTGCGGGCGCGGTCAGGCCGGCCTGCGGCACGGGCGCCGTTGGACTGGGCTGTGGCGCGGGCGCCGCCGCGCCCGCTCCGGACGGAATGGCGGCCGGGTCAACGGAGGGTTCGGCGGCTTGCGGTGCGGTGATCAGGAAGGAGGTCGCCGTACCCGGTGGTGCCCGATCGGGCCCAGGCCGCTCCAGGCTGTCCGGTCTTGCCGGCGGCTCTGGCGGCCTCGGACCGGTTGGTCCCACCACGGCGGGGGCGACGGTGGGGTTAGGTGCCGCTGTCGGAGCAGGCGCGGACCCCGGCACCATCGGTGGAACGAAGGCCGCAACCGCTATCCCGCCACCGCAGGCGGCCGGGTCGGCGATCTCCGGCTCGGCGGTCTCCGGTTCGTCCCTGTCCTGGTCGTCGTCCTTCTTCCCGATGGCAACGCCGTCCGGCGGGCCTCCGGGCATGGTGGCCGGCGGCGTCAGGGCTACATCCATCGGGACCGGTTCGCTCGGGGGCAAGGCCAACAGCGCTGGTGCGTCCATCGGCTCCGCCCCATTCGCCGATCCCCCGGCGGGCAGTGGGGGCGCGGTGCCCGCCGGTCGGCCGGCCCAGGGACGGGCCGGAAGCCCGACCGGCACCGGATCGAGGCCGCCAAACGCTGTCACGCCCCCTCCCGGCAACGGCATGGTGTCCACACCGATCATCTCGGGGGCAGGGACGTCGGACAGGCTGGTTTCGGCGAGCAGAAGCAGGCTCGCGAAATCCCCGCCTCCGCCCAGGCGAGGCGGCGTGCCCAGGGGCAGGGCAGGCGCGGTCGTGACTGACAGATCCTGCATCCCGCGAACTCCCGCGATCAGGGTGGCGTTGCGCGGCGGCTCCGATCAGGGGACCCATCCGCGGCGACCGACTTGAGGGAACCGGACGCCCAGGCATCTCAGCAAAGGCCGGGCCAAACCCGGGCGTGGAGGAAATCCCAAGCCAAGATCAGCGACATTCCCAAGCACTATGGCCAGACCGGCACGATCCGCCCCCCGCCCCGCACCCATCCGCCCCGCCAGACCCGGCACCGACGGTCGCACCCGGCA
>CANJSR010000316.1 GCA_947476855.1 Acetobacteraceae bacterium | reverse complement strand
TGCCCGAGGATGAACCGCCGCCAGCCCGCGCCTCGGCGACGCCTGGCGCCAGTGCCATCGCAAGGGCCGCGGTGGCGGCCAGGAAGAACCCAGTACGTCGCATGGCGTTAGCCTCTCTTTTTTTCATAACATCGATATAAGAGCCAAACGTCTTTCCGGAAGAGGGCGACCTAGGCACCGGCCATGGTCATTCCTTCGAGTCTGATCGTCGGACTGTCTGTGCCACGACGGAACCGCAGGTCGTTGCCAGGTGTCAAGTTTGCAAACATGTCAATTAAGTTAGCTGCGATCGTGATCTCGGCCACCGGCTCCGCCAACTGCCCGTCGCGGATCATGAATCCGGCCGCCCCGCGCGAGTAGTCGCCGGTTACACCGTTGACTCCCATACCAATCATCTCATTCACATAAAGACCCAGCTTGATGTCGGCCATCAGCTCAGCCGGGCTCATGGCACCCGCCGCCATGTAAAGATTTGACGGTGCCGGGGACGGCGGGCCGCTGGTCCCCCGCGACGCATGGCCCGTGGACGCCAGGCCCAACTGCCGAGCGGAGCGGCTGTCGAGGAGCCAAGTGGTCAGGACGCCGTCGTCGATCAGGGCGCGCGCGGCGGTCGGGGTGCCCTCGCCGTCGAACACGCGGGAACGAGCGCCGCGGACCCGGCGCGGGTCGTCATGGACGAAGATGCCGGGGGCGAAGATGCGCTGGCCCAGCTTGTCGCGCAGGAAGCTGGTGCCGCGCGCAACGCTGGCGCCGTTGATGGCGCCGGTCAGGTGGCCCAGCAGACTGCCCGCCACGCGAGGATCGAACACGACCGGCAGTTTCCCGGTCTTCGGCCGGGTCGGGTTCATCCGGCGCACCGCCCGTTCGCCGGCGCTGCGTCCGATCGTCACGGGGTCGTCCAGGTCCGACAGGTACACCGTCCCGTGATAGTCGTAGTCCCGCTGCATGCCCGTGCCGCTGCCCGCCAGCGCCGTGGCCGATATCGAGTGGCTGGACCCGACCCGCCGCCCCGCGAAGCCGGCCGAGGTCACCAGTACGATCTCCACGCGGCCGAACCCGGCATCCGCGCCTTCCGAGTTGGTGACGCCGGGGACGGATCGGGCCGCGTCCTCGGCCAGGGAGGCGCGGGCGATCAGGGCCTCGGCCGTCGGTTCGGCCGGGTCGTTCATGTCCAGGTCCATCGTGTCCGGCGCCCGCGCGGTATCGGCGAGGCCTGCGAAGGGATCGGCCGGCACGACGCGCGCCATGGCCAGCGCCCGGTCCACCAGGTCGTCGAAGCTGCTCGGGTCGACCGTGGTCGCGGAGACGATTGCCACCTGCTGGCCCAGGAAGACGCGCAGACCCAGGTCCCGGCCCTCGGCCCGCTCGACATGCTCGGTCTGGCCGAGGCGGCGCTGCACGGACAGCGACGTGCCGGACACCAGCACCGCGTCGGCGGCGTCGGCCCCGGCGGCGCGGGCGCGCGCGATCAGATCGGCAAGCAGGTTCAGGTTGTCGGTCATGGGCGGGCTTTCTCGGTTCGGTTCAGGGCGTCGCGCAGGCGCGGTTGACCCTAATATCGGGGCTATCGGCCCTGGGCGGTATAGGCAATCGGAAAAGACCCGTGCGATCGACCCGGTCCTTGCGCCGAAATTGCAGCAATCCGCCCCACCGCTAACCGATCGTTAAGCCCTCCGAGCCTATGGAAGCAGGTCGGTATGTGCCCGAGGAATGGAACCGTGCAATCGATCTGGAACCGCTGCAACCCAAGCGTCGCCGTCCGCCTGTTTGCGTTGATCGGCCTACTCTGCCTGACCGCCGCCGTCGCTGGCGGGGCCAGCATCTACACCTCCCAGGTCTATAGCCGGACCGTCGGGCTGATGCAGCGGGCGGCGGAACGGGCCGTCATCGGGGAACAGGTGAACGGCCTGATCAACGCCGTCGTCATGGACTCGCGCGGCGTCTACATGGCCAAGGACCGCGCCGAGGTTGAACGGTTCGGCAAGCCCTTGCTGGTCAACCTGGCGCGCATCCAGGAACGCATGGCGCGCTGGTCCACCCTGGTGGACCCCGGCAGCCGTGGCCTGTTCGAAGATTGCGCCCGTGGCGTCGATGGCTTCGTGCGGCTGCGGACCGAATTGGTGGAGGCCGGACGGACCCAGGGCGCCGCCGCCGCCGATCGCATCGGCAACAACGAGGCGAACCGGACCAACCGCCAGGCGGTCAACCGCGCGGTCGTGGCGCTCGCTGAACGCAATGCGACAGAGGTGGACCGGCTGGCCGCCGAACTCGATGCTTTCCGGGAGCGTGTGGGAACGCTGATCCCGATCGCGACCGGGACGGGCATCGGGGTGGTGGCTGTCTTCGCCCTGCTGGTCGTCGTCTACGGCCTGACCCGTCCGCTGCGGGCCATATCGGGCGCGGTGCATCGCCTCGCGAACGGTGACCTGGCCGTTACCGTCCCCGTGCGTCCCGGCCGGGATGAGATCGGACGGATCGCCGCGGCGCTGGAGGTGTTCCGCCAGCACGCGCTGGAGAACCGGACCATGACCGAAACCCGGGACCGGGAGCGGCGGGAGCAGGAAGAAAAGAAGCGGGCCGCGATCCGCGACATGGTCGACACCATCGAGGCCACCGCCGGTGGCGCCATGGTCGAGATCGGATCGCGCAACAACGCGATCATCGCCGCCGCCGATGACGTCCTGCAACTCAACGAACGGACCGGCGGTTCGGCCCGCGGCTCGGCCGAGGTTTCCACGCGGGCTGTGGACGATGTCCAGGCCGTCGCGGGTTCGGCGGAGGCGATGTCGGAGTCGATCCAGCAGATCACGGGCCAGGTCAGCAAGGCGGCGGAGACGATCGAGCGGGCGGTGGCGGTCGGGAACCGGACACGGGAAACCATCGATGCCCTGACGGAGAAGGTGGCGAATATCGGCAGCGTCGCCGACCTGATCGGCGAAATCGCGGCCAAGACCAACCTGCTCGCGTTGAACGCCACGATCGAGGCGGCGCGCGCCGGAGAGGCCGGGAAGGGCTTCGCGGTGGTGGCGTCTGAGGTGAAGCAGTTGGCGACGCAGACCACCCGCTCCACCCACGACATCGCCCAGCATGTCGAGGATATCCGTGCGGCCACCGCCGTCGCGGTCGAGTCCGTCCGTCAGATCGAGGCGACGATCCGGGAGGTCGACACGATTTCCTCGGCGATCGCCACCGCCGTGGAACAGCAGGGGTCGGCCACCCAGGCGATCGCCCGGGGCATCGCCGATGCCGCCGCGGCGGTGCGGGACATCGGGGACCGCAACACGCGGATCGCCGCCGATGCCGAACAGGGCGGCGCCAACGCGCGCAGGCTGGTGGCGGATGGGCGGGAGCTTGCGGAGTCGATCGAGACGCTGAAGGCCTCGATCCTGCGGGCGGTGCGGGCGTCGTCCCTGGAGACCGATCGTCGGCGGGACCAACGCTACGACGTCGATTTGCCCTGCCGGATCGAGCTTCTGGGGCAGCCGGAGATCAGCGGACGGCTGGTCAACCTGTCGGTTGACGGCGCGCGGTTGACGGGCCCGAAGGCGCTCACGGTCGGGGATGCGGGCCGGATGCGGATCGGCGATCACACCCGCGCGATCAGCTTCAAGGTCCTGGCCGGCGGCGAGAAAAGTGGGTTCCGGCTGCGCTTCGATGCCGAACCCGAGACCATCGCCTTGATCGAGGAGGTCCTGCCGCCCGAGGCCCGGGCCGCCTGAGCGGGCCTGCCCTACGGCCCCGGGACGTAGGGCGTCGCCAGGCGGTGTTCCAGCGCCTTCGTCAAAGCCTCCCGCCGCGCCCAGAGGGAGCGGTACCAGGCGATGCGCGGGGCGACCTGATAGGCGATCATCCGGTGTTCCGCGACATAGGCGCGGGCGGCGTCGCCGACCTGGCGCGCGAGATCGGGCATGACCACCAGCCGCAGGAGGCGTTCGCGCAGTTCCTCGGCGTCGCGGAACAGCAGGCCGGTCTTCCCGTCCTCCACGCTGTCGCCATAGACGACCGTGCTGGCGAGCGGTGCGACGCGGGCGGCCGCGGCCTCGATGAACTTCAGGTCGGACTTGGCGCGGTTGAACAGGTTGTCGGCCAGCGGCATGAACGAGATTTCGCACTGGCTGAGCAGACGCTGGTAGGTCTCGTAGTCGCAGATCGGGGTGAAGGTCTTGTGTTCCGTCTCCAGCGCCTCGAAAAAGCCGGCGTCGTGGACGACGTGGAACCGCAGCTTGTCGCCGACCTTTTCGGCCACTTCATTCAGCACCGGCATCAGGTCGCGCCAGTCGGCGTCGCGGTTCAGCGCGCCGAAGAACAGCGTGACGTGGTCCGGGTTCTGGAAGTTGTTGATTTCCGGCAGGGCGACGATGGCGTTCGGGAAGACCGCGACTTCCGGGTTGCGCCTGCGCAGCACATCGGCCAGCGGCAGCGTGCTGGTCTGCACTGCGTGGACGCCGCGGAACGTCAACTGGTCGGCGTCCTGCATGACCTGGAAGAAATCGGGGTGGTCGTCGAACTCGGTGACCACCAGCCAGCCGGCGTCGACGATGCGGCGTATCGTTTCCCGCCCCTGGTCGCCCGACAGGGCGGGGCGGTGCATGACGAAGATGCGCGGCGTGTCGTCGCCGCCCGGCTCGCTTTCAAGCTGGCCCGACAGCCGCGTGGTGACCGAGGGGTCGGTGGCCATCGCGTTCAACGGATGCACGACGCGGACGTGGGAGACGCCGCCGATCGGCGGCAGCATGTTGCCGGCGACGATCATCCGCCGCTGCGGCTCCTTCTTCACCCGCCACACATACTGCAACGGTCCGGCTCGCCGCAGATACTCCTCGGGGTCGATGCCGAGGGTCCGCAGGCCGGGGGCGAGGTTGCTGACGAAGACCTGCGCCTGGTCGCCGTCGAACACACGGGGGAACACATCGCAGGGCACCAGGCCGGCCTCGCTCAGGGAGCGGCTCATGCCCTCGCGGCTGAACCAGCGGAGGTGGCTGTGATCCAGCAGGCCCTCGCGCTCATAGTTCCAATTGCCGCGGAACAGCCGGAGCGCGAAGCTCCAATGCTCGATATTCGGCACGCAGATCAGCATCATGCCGTTCGTGGTCAGATGCTGGGCGTGCTGGCGCAGCACCTGGAACGGTTCGTCCATCGCCTGCAGGGAGGCGCCGTAGATGATCGCGTCGATCCCCTCCGGCACATCAAAGGGCAGGAAATCCAGCGCGGGGTCGGCCACCGCGACCTCATGCAGGCGGGTGCGGGCGATGGCCGCCGCCTCGGGGTTCGCCTCGATCCCCAGCAGGCGGGCGGTGGGGTTCAGGCGGCGGTAGGCACCGCCAAGGTCCCCGCGGCCGCAGCCGACATCCAGCACGACGCGCGCGGAGAGCGGAATGCGATTCAGCAGATCGGCGACCGGCGTTAAAGGCTCATTCGGCAAAGGCTGCATCTGCTCGTCTTCTTGTGTGGGCGGCGGAACCCTGACCGGAACATGGGCCAATGGACTGGCCGGAACCTGGGCGCTGTCAGCCGATCGAAGCGGGGTGGTAAGCGAATTCGTCTTCCACCCGCAAGAGCGAAGGACGGCGGGACAATATCTGGAAACGTGCCGCGCCGCGAAACGGCGTGCGGCGCAGCATGACAATACGCTCTCGCATGCGATCCTGACAGCGATCCAGGTCACGATCGGACGATAGTTGCGCCGGCAGGGCGGCGATACGGCGCAGCACGGTGGCGGAGCGGTCGATCAGTCTGGAGCGGCCGGCGGCATGCAGGCGCGGGCCCTGGCTGGCCAGCAGGAACCGCCCGGGGCGCCGGCCGGCCATCGGCAGACGGGTCGCGTGCTCGAGCAACGAGGACGGGGGCAGATGCCGGAAGATGATCCGCAGGTTCAGGCTCTCGGCCCAGTCGAGCCATTTCGGCCGATGCGTCGGCATCAGCGGGCGCACCGCGATCCAGGGCACGCGCAGGGCGTCGGCGGCGATGACGCCGTGCAC
>CANJSR010000315.1 GCA_947476855.1 Acetobacteraceae bacterium | reverse complement strand
TACATGCATCAGTTCAAGGTGAACGCGAAGGCGTCGTTCACCGGCGACGTGTGGCAGTGGCACCAGGACTACGGCACCTGGGCGCGGGACGACGGCATGCCCGAGCCGCGGGCGATGAACATCGCCGTCTTCCTCGATGAGGTGATGCCGATCAACGGCCCGCTGATGCTGGTGCCGCGCAGCCATACGGCCGGCGTGCTGAAGGCCGAACACGACCTGACCACGACGTCCTATCCGCTTTGGACGCTCGATGAGGAGACCGTCACGAAGCTGGTCGAGCAGGGCGGGATCGTCGCGCCGACCGGCAAGCCGGGCGGACTGCTGATGTTCCACGGCAACCTGGTGCATGGATCGGCCGGCAACATCACGCCGTATCCGCGCAAGATCGTCTATCTGACGCTGAACGCGGTTTCCAACTACATCCGCACGCCGACGCGGAAGGAGTGGATCGCGCACACCGATTTCTCCCCGATCATCCCGACCGATCCGGGCGCGCTGACGCGGTACGCGCAGGGGTTCCGGCAGGCGGCGGAATAGGCTTTCCGCCGCCCGGCGGTCCGGTTGTCCCTGACGGCGACCGGATCTACTTCTCGATGATCTCCATCTGCGCGCCGTCGGGGCATTCCAGGAAGCAGACGCGCTTGCCGGAGCTGCCTTTCAGTTCCTCCAGGATCTTCACGCCGTTCTTGCGGAGACCCGCGAGCGCGCCGTCGTAATCGTCGGTGTTCACCGCGATGTGTTCGATGCCGTAATGCTGCTCATGGTTCTGCGTGGCGACTTTGTCGGTGACGTTCAGTTGCAGCCCGTGCAGGTCGAGCTGGTGGCCCCCCGCCATGGTGCCTTTGATCGTGGCACCGAAGTTATCCATGTAGAACTTGATCGTCTTGTCGGGATCGGTGGTCTTGAGATGGACGTGGTTCAGCGTGAAGGCCATGGTCGTTTCCCTTTGTGTGCGCGTGGCGAACCGGGGAACCCTGCGCGAGGGGGGCGGGGAGTTCAAGCCCGCGCTGTCATCCGCCGAACGGATCGACCGGATACCCCACTTGCATCAGGCACAACCCCTCGGGCGGAGCGGTCGGGCCGGCGGCACTCCGGTTTCGGGCGGCCAAAGCCTGCGCGACCCGTTGCACCGGCCAGCTTCCATCGCCGACCATCCGCAGCGTGCCAGCCATGTTCCGCACCTGGTGGTGCAGGAAGCTGCGTGCCTCGGCTTCGATCTCCACGATGTCCCCGTCGCGGCGGACATCCAGCCGGTCCAGGGTCCGCATCGGTGACTTCGCCTGACAGGCGGCGGCGCGGAAGGACGTGAAGTCGTGGTGGCCCAGCAGCAAGCTGGCGGCCTCGGCCATCGCGCCCACATCCAGCGTCATCGGCACATGCCACGCCGATCCTGCCATCAAGGCTGGCCGAGACCGGCGGTTCAGGATGCGATAGCGGTAGGAGCGGCGGATGGCCGAGAAGCGGGCGTTCCACCCCTCGGGCGCCGCGGCGGCCTGGATGACTACGACCGGATGCGGCTTCATGTGGAAATTCAGCGCCTCCCGCAGCCGGATCGCGTCGAAGCCATCGGGCAAGGTGATCTGCGCCACCTGGCCGGCCGCGTGCACGCCCGCGTCGGTGCGGCCGGCGACAATGCTGGCGACCGGAGCGTTGCCGTTCAGGCGGGCAGCGGCGGCCTCCAGCACGGACTGGACCGACAGAAGCTCACCCTGCCGTTGCCAGCCTACAAAGGGGGCGCCGTGATATTCCAGCTTCAGCGCCCAGAGGGTCATCCCTATCCGCCGAGGACCGTGCCGGCTGGCACCGGGTGGCCACGCAGATAGGCCTCCGCCTCCATCCCCGCGCGTCCGGCTGCCTGTACGCGGGTCAGGCGCACCGCGCCGGTGCCGCAGGCGATGGTCAGGCGGGCATCCAGCACGGTTCCGGGCCCGCCGTTCCCCTCGGCCGGCTGGGCCGCCAGCACCTTGAGCACCGCGTCGCCCAGCGTCGTGAAGGTGCCGGGCCAGGGGTCGAAGGCGCGGACCCGGCGCTCGATCGCCGCGGCGTGCTGGGTCCAGTCAATCCGCGCGTCGTCGCGGCCGAGCTTGGGGGCGTAGGTGGCGCCGGTGGGCGGTTGGGGGGTGGGGGCGGGCATCGCGGCCAGGGTCTGGACGATCAGCCGAGCGCCCATCTCGGACAGGGCGTCGTGCAGCGTGGCGCCGGTGGTGGTGGGGGTGATCGGGGTGGCCTCCCGCAGCAGCATCGGGCCGGTGTCGAGGCCGGCATCCATCCGCATGATGGTCACGCCGCTTTCGGCATCGCCGGCCAGGATCGCGGCCTGGATCGGGGCCGCGCCGCGCCAACGGGGCAGCAGGCTCGCATGGATGTTCAGGCAGCCCAGCCGGGGCGCGTCCAGCATCGCTTGCGGCAGGATCAGCCCATAGGCGACCACCACGGCGGCATCGAGGTCCAGGTCGGCGAAGGCCGCCAGCACGTCATCCCGGCCACGCAGCCGCTCGGGCGCCCGCACCTCCAGCCCCAGCGCATCGGCGGCGACATGGACGGGGCAGCGGCGGACGGATTGCCCGCGGCCGGCGGGGCGGGGGGGCTGGCAGTAGACGGCCGCGATCTCATGCCCCGCGTCCCGCAGCGCATGCAGCGCGGGGACCGAGAAATCCGGGCTGCCCATGAACGCGAGGCGCATGGCCTAGCGTCCCTTGGTGCGCTGTTCCTTCGCGAGCCGGCGCATGATCATGTTCCGCTTCAAGGCCGAGATGTGATCGACGAACAGCACCCCGTCGAGATGATCGATCTCATGCTGGACGCAGGCGGCGAGCAGCTCATCCGCCTCCAGTTCCCGCTTCGCGCCGGTCTCGTCGAAATAGCGGACCTTCACCCGGGCGGGCCGGGTCACGTCGGCGTATTGGTTGGGCAGCGACAGGCACCCTTCCTCCCGCGTCGCGAGTTCATCGCTCTCGGCCACGATTTCGGGGTTCACCATCGTGATCGGCTCCCGCTTGTCGTCGCGGGCGAGGTCGATGACGACGACGCGCAGGCGCATGTCGACCTGCGGGGCGGCGAGGCCGATGCCCGGGGCCTTGTACATCGTGGCGAACATCCGCGGGATCAGATCGCGCACGATGTCGTTGTCCGGATTGGCCACGGGACGGGCCTTGGCCTTCAGGGTGGGGTGGGGCGCGATCAGGATCGGCAGCAGGCCGACGGTCTCGCGCGTTGTTGTGTCGCTCGCCATGACGCGCATGTAGCGGCGTGGCGGCGCCATATCAACGCCCAGCCGGCACACGCCCGTTCAATCCGCCCCTTGCAACGACGCCCCCGACTGCCAAGATGAACCGCAGTGGGATGCCGCAACGGGTCCCGCGTATACCTCGCTCGCAGGAGGGGGCCTTGAGCGCACGCATGTTTACCTCGCCGTTATTCCTTGGCTTTGATCACCTGGAACAGATGCTCGAACGCGCATCCAAGACCGCTTCCGACGGTTATCCGCCCTATAATATCGAACAGATCAGCCAGACCGGGCTGCGGATCACGCTGGCGGTCGCCGGCTTCACCATGGATGACCTGCAGATCACGCAGGAAGACAACCAACTGGTGATCCGCGGCCGACAAACCGACGACTCGCAAGGGCGGGTCTTCCTCCACCGCGGCATCGCCGCCCGTCAGTTCCAGCGCGCCTTCGTGCTGGCCGAGGGGATCGAGGTGAAGGGGGCCTGGCTCGACAATGGTCTGCTGCATGTCGATCTGGTCCGCCCGCAACCCGAGCCGCGGGTGAAGACCATCCCGATCAGCCGTCCGGCCGCGAGTGTCGGCCAGGCGCCGGTGACGGGCCGCCTGAAAGTGGTCGACGGCGACCCTGGCTGAACCCTTTCCAACTTGAGCATTGCGAGCCCCGGCGCCCTGGTTGGGCCGGCGCCCCGAACCGGAGTCGATTGTCATGACCCCCGAAACCGAAATCTCCGTCCCCGCCATCGTGGACATCCGTGGTGTTTCCACCGATCAGCTCGCACGCCTGGGCGTGTCCCGGATCGCCTATGTGAAGCCGGTGGAAGTGAACGGCACGCATGGGTTCTCGATCCACGCGGCGGATGGCACGCCGATGGCGCTCGCCGCCGACCGGGATATCGCGGTCGCGGCCATCCTGCGCCATGAGATGCTGGCCGTCTCGGTCCACTGAATGTTCTGAACGCCCCGGCGTGATATGCCGGGGTTGTCAGGAAAACGCCGGATTGTCCGGCCAGGCCGCGAGCCAGTAAGGCACCGCGGCGGCGGGTAGCGGGCGCGCCAAAAGGTAGCCCTGCGTGCCATCGACGCCGATCGCGCGCATCTGATGCCAGATCTCGATCCCCTCCACACCCTCGGCCACCACCGACATGCCGGCCTGGTGCGCGCGCGCGGTGGTGTCCCGCAGGAAGGCCAAGGTCGCGGAATCGGTCCCGGCCAGGGCGACCAGATCCTTGTCGAATTTCAGGCTCGTGAACGGCAGGGTCAGAAGCTGGGCCAGGTCGGGGACCATCGGCGACACGTCGTCGATCGCCACGCCGTAGCCCAGGGTCCGCAGCCGTTCCAGCACCGGGAGAAGGGCCGCGAAGTCCTCCACCGGGCGGCTTTCCGTGAGTTCGAGGATCACCCGGCTGGCCGGGATGCCGGCCGCCTTGCGCTGGCGTTCCAGCCGGTCGATTGCGGCCGGGCGCAGCATCACGTCGAGCGGGAAGTTTACCGTCACCAGCAGGGATTGATCGCACAGCGCCGGACCGGTCAGGTCGGCGAAGGCGCGTTCGGTGATCAACTCGGTCAGGCGATCGGCGAGGCCCGCATCCTCGATCTGCGGGACGAAGCGGTCCGGCAGGACGGTGCCCTGGTCGGGGTGGTCCAGGCGGGCCAGCGCCTCCAGCGCATAGGGCACCCGGTCGCTGACACCGACGATCGGTTGGTAGCGGGCGCTGATCATCCCGCCCTCGAGCGCCGCCTTCAGTTCGGCGAGGTCGAATGGGATATCCTGTGAGCGTCTGGACCTGGGTCCCATCATCAACGCCTCCTGCACCGACCGGGAGGTCGCGCAACGGATCATGTTGAGATGGGACGATGGCGCGGGACCCCCTCCCAGCATCAGCAGCTCAGTATCCGATCCGGCTGTCGCCGAGGTCAACTGCAACAGGGTCTCGAACAGTCCCTCATCGCAATGGGGATGCAGCAGCAGATGCGAGTAGGCCGGCAGGACCGAGGTGAGGCGGGCCAGCGCGTCGCGCGCGTTGCAGGAATCGACGTTGCGGGCATCCATCGCCTCATGCACCGCCTGGGACCAGTTTGGGTCGCAGCAGACGAGCAGCAGGTTCAGGTGGGCGAGGGGGTCAACGCGGTCGACACCGCCGATGCGCCCCGGTTGGAGGTCAGCCCGTTCGACGGCACGCAGTCCTACGTCGGACAATTGCGTGTCCGGCAGGGCGTCAGTTCGGCAGGAGGCAGTGGCGTCCATGCGACCCAGTCTAGCAATGCCAGCGCTAAACCGCGAGGCATTTCCAAAAATTTGACCGTTGCCGGCCGAAATGGATCGTAACATAATCCTTTCAGCCGGCAATCCGCAAAATATCGGAAATGTTTCGTTAATCGAGACTACGGAACGTGACTCAGCTCAGTTTGAAGGCGGGTTTCCGCTTCTCGACGAAGGCGGCCATGCCTTCCACCTGGTCGGGCGTGCCGAACAGCGACAGGAACAGTTGCCGTTCGTGACGGACGCCTTCAACCAATGTCATTTCAAACGAGCGGTTGACCGAGGCCTTGGCGAACTGCACCGCGACCGGGGACAGGTTGGCGATCTGGGCGGCGATCTTCATCGCTTCTTCCAGCATTGTCGCAGCGGGGAACACGCGGGATACGAGATTGGCGCGTTCGGCCTCGGCCGCGTCCATCATCCGCGCGGTCAGCACCATGTCCATCGCCTTGGACTTGCCGACGGCGCGGGTCAGGCGCTGGGTGCCGCCGGCGCCGGG
>CANJSR010000314.1 GCA_947476855.1 Acetobacteraceae bacterium | reverse complement strand
TTGCCCCTGGACCCCACCAAAGGCCGAGGCCTTTGGAAACCATTGGTTGGGGGGAAGACTGGAGGGGCCGACCGTGACCGTGCGAGGTCCGTGTAGGCCCCTCCAGTCTTCCCCCCAATGAGCGGTTCCAAGGGCTGTGCCCTTGGTGGGGGTCGAGGGGGCAACGCCCCTCGCGGGGTTTGGGGCAGCGCCCCAACGCTTCCTCCCCCCCAGGTCACCGTATGACATCGCGCGGTCCTGTTGGGGGGGGATCGGCTTGGGCGACGCGGGCTGGGGGCTCGGTTCGGTTGGCGGGGTCGCGTTGCAGGGTGGCCAGCATGATGTCGCGTGCGATCGGGGCTGCCATGGCCGCCCCCGCGTTGCCGTGTTCCACCACCACCGACAGGGCGTAGCGGGGCTGGTCGTGTGGCGCGTAGGCCACGAACAGGGCGTGCGGGCGGAACTCCCACGGGAGTTTCTCGCTGTCGAATTTCCCGCTTTCCCGCATTTCGCGTGACACGCGCCGCACCTGGGATGATCCGGTTTTCCCCGCCATCTGCCAGGTCCGGTCGGGCAGGCGGGCGAGGGGCGCGGTACCGCCGGGATCATTCACGACCTGCCACATCGCCTCCCGGATCGCTTGCAGGGAGCGGTCGGCGACGCCGAGCGACGGCCAGTCCTCGGTCCGGGCGCCGGGTTGGATCGCATTGCCCAGCTTGCGGGTCAGATGCGGCTGCACGGCGCGTCCGCTGGCCAGGCGGGCGGCGAAGGTCGCGAGTTGCAGGGGCGTGACCTGGACGTAGCCCTGGCCGATGCCGCTGACGATCGTGTCGCCGATATTCCAGATGCGGCCCTGCTTGGTCCGCCAGGACCGGGTCGGCACCATGCCGGCGCGCTGGCCGGGCAGGTCCATGTCCAGCAGCACGCCCATCCCCAGCCGGTGCGACATCGCGGAGATGCGGTCCATGCCGGTGCGGCGGGCGATCTCGTAGAACCAGACATCGCAGCTCATGCGCA
The DNA here is from genome assembly GCA_947476855.1 of Acetobacteraceae bacterium. The sequence goes on along the minus strand of CANJSR010000314.1, from coordinate 5,030 downwards.
GCGCGCCGCGCATGTCGACCACCCCGTGACCGTGCTTCTTCCAGCAATGGAACCGCGTGTCGCCCAGGTCGTAGTGGCCCGGGCATTCCACCCGATCGAAGGGGCTGGCGGTCTTGGCCTCCAGCGCCGCCAGCGCCACGGCCATCTTGAAGGTTGAGCCGGGGGCATACAGCCCCGAGGTCGCCTTGTTGATCAGCGGCGTGCGCCGGTCGCGCGTCCATTCCCGCCACTGGGTCTGGGAGACGCCGGAGTTGAACACGCTCGGGTCGAAGGATGGGTTGGTCGCCATCGCCAGGACTTCGCCGTTGCGGCAGTCCATGACCACGGCCGAGGCGCTTTCGTCGCCCAGGCGCTTCAGCGCGATCTGCTGCAACTCGGCATCGATGGTCAGGGTGATGTCCTCGCCCTGCACGCCTTCGCGGCGGTCGAGTTCCTGGATCACGCGGCCCAGCGCGTTCACCTCCAACTGGACCGATCCGGCCCGCCCGCGCAGGACGGGTTCGTGGAACCGTTCCATCCCCGCCCGCCCGACGCGCAGGCCAGGCAGCGCGAGCATCGGGTCCTCCGCCACGTCGGCTTCGTTCGGGGGGGCGACATAGCCGACGATGTGGGACAGGCGGTCGCCGAAGGGATAGATGCGCGTGGTGCCGACATCGACGACGATGCCCGGCAGTTCGGGGGCATGGACGCCGATGCGCGCCATGTCCTCCCACGACAGGAACTCCCGCACCATCACCGGAATATAGCGGCGGCGGCGGGAGGTTTCGCGCTCGATCCGGGCGCGTTCGTATTCGCTGAGGGGGACGATGCGGGAGAAGTTCTCCAGCGTCTGCGGCACGTTGTTGGTGTATTCCGCGACCAGCAGCGCGCGCCAGTTGATGCGGCTGCCGGCGATGACGGTGCCGTGCCGGTCCAGGATGCGGCCGCGGGGGGCGGCGATCATGCGGGCGCTGATGCGGTTGTCGTCGGCGAGGGTGGCGTAGCGCTCCCCCTCCTGCACCTGCACCTGGTACAGCCGCACGCCCAGCCCGCCCAGGATCGCGGCCTGACCCCCCATCATCAGCAGGGCTCGGCGGGTAAAGACGCTGGTGCGCTTGGTGTCCCGTTTCATGCGCGGGCCGGATCGGCGAGGGAGCGGTGTGCGAAAGCGAGGGGGATCGCCATCACCGGATACAGCGCGAAGGTGACGATGGCCTGGAATAGCGCCGGCACAGGTGAGAGCAGGCGCAGGTTCAGCAGCGCGGCCAGCAGCCAGATCAGCACCGCGCCGCCGATGGCGATCGGCAGGAAGCTGACCCAGACCATGGTGAAGCCCTGCTCGACCAGGAAGCGCCGCCAGCGCAGCGCGATGCCATGGGCGATCAGCAGCGTCAGGACTCCGGCGCCCAGCGGCAGGTAGCCGCGCAGGTCGAGCAGCAGCCCGATCAGGAAGACGATCGGCGGCGGCATGGAGGTCGGGCGGAAGACGGACCAGAACCACACCCCGATCAGCGCCACCGCGGGCAGCAGGGCCGCCTGGTTCGGCATGCCAAAGGGCAGTTCGGTCGCCAGCATGACCAGCACGGTCACGCAGGTCGGCAGCGCCAGGCGCGCCGCGATGTCAAGGCGGCGACCGAGGGTGAGGCGCGGGCGGATGCCCGGCGTCTGGTCCATCAAGGCCATCAATGGCGTCCTGGCGTGCGGCGTTCGACCGGCTCGGGCGGGGGTAGGATACCCAGGCCGTAGTCAAAGATGCGGACGACTTCCAGGCGTTGCAACTGGGCCTCGGGTTCGACTTCCGGTACGCCGTTGGCGCTGTAGCGCAGCGTGCCGATCGGCAGGTTGGCGGGGAAGGCGTTGGCCTCGGCGCTGGTGACGATCCGCTCGCCCTCGGTCGGCGTGACGCCTTCCGGCCAGTACAGCAGGCGAGGCCGAGCGCCGTTGGTGCCGGTGAGGATGGCGCGGGCGCGGGAGTTTTCGAGGATGACCGGGATGCGGCTGTTGATGTCGGTGATCAGCAGGACGCGGGCGGTGCGGGCGCCGATCTCGGTCACGCGGCCGACCAGGCCCCGCTCGTCCAGCGCGATGGCTCCCTTGCGGATGGCATGGTTGGGGCCGAGTGACAGCAGGACGGCGCGGGCATACAGGCCGCCGGCGTCGGCGATGACGCGGGTGGTCACGAAGGCGGCCTGCGGGTCGGGAACCCAGCGCAGATTGGCCTTCAGCCGCTGGTTCTCGGCATCCAAAGCGAGGGCGACGGACTGCCAACGGCGGAGGCGTTCATTCTCCTCCCGCAATCGGGTGTTTTCTTCCCGCAGGGTGATCAGGCGGGCGGCATCGTGGATCGTGTCGGCGACGGCGCTGATCGGCTCGCCCAGGACGGCGTAGATGGGGGCGAGCGCGTCGGCCATCGCCGACCGCGCGCGATCGGCCAGCAGCGTGTCGGCCTTGCCCAGCAGCATCAGGCCGAACGACGCCACGACCAGGACCGGCAAGGTGAGCCGTGCGAGGGCCTGGCGGGCCTGGATGGAGGGGCGGAGCATCCCGAGTATCTACCAGGAAAGGATGTCATGAGCATCGGGGAATGTCAGGGGGGCGCCACTTTCGTCCCCCCGGCCGGCCTCTCCCCCAGGCCCTCCACCGCTCGGCCGACCGTTTCCTCTCCGAAGCGGCCGATCAGGACACTGACCAGGAACAGGAGCTGCTGGGTGCCCGAGACTGGTAGCGAGGCGATCCGCTCCGCCTCGATGCCCAGTTGCTGCCGGACCGTGGCGTCCTGCACGCGGTTGGCGAGGATGAGGCATGCGTCGATGGCATGCGCCGGCGTCACGCGATCGCTCAGGACGCGGATGGCCTGCGCCAGGGTGGGGGATGGGATCAGGCTGCGCGGCGGGTCGTTCTCGGGCAGGGCACGCAGCGCGAGTTGCAGCAGCGGTTCGCCGAACCGTCCGATCAGTGCCGCGGACAGCAGCAGGATCTTCTGGCGGTCGGATACGGTCATCGCGCCGATGCGGCCGTGTTCGGCGTCGATCCCCGCATTGGTCTTTCCGTCGCCGGATTTGTTGGCGAGGAAGATACAGCCCTCGACCAACTGGCGACCGGATGCCTCGAAGGTCAGGTTGCGGAGCAGGCCCAGCGTTTCCAGGGACTGGACGATGGGCTGGGGGATCTCGGCGATGTCTTCCCGCAGCATGCCCACGGCCTGGGAGAGGACGTCTTCCCCCACCAGGTTCATCAATGCCAGGCCCAGGTTGTTGGTCTTGAAGACGTCGTCCATGTCGGCTGAGTCGAGCTTGGCGACGATGGTGCCGAAGGTGTCCTGCTCCTGGATGCTGACATTCTGCATCAGGCCGAAGCACAGGGTTGGCAGGGCCTGCTTGGCTTTCTGGAAGTCGATATCGGTCATGATCCGCTGCACCGCGGCGGCGCGCGGCTGGGCGCGGGCGCGGTCCACGGCGCGGTCGGTCGCGGTCATGAGGATTTGCAGGAAGGCGGCCGGCCCGATGCTGACATCGGCGTTCCCGACCCGGACGGTGAACAGGGATGACCGGAAGATCGCCATCGTGCCGGTGGCGGCGAGGATGGACTGCATGATCAGGTTGCTGACCGGGCCGGTGGCGAGGTCCTTGAACCAGCCCATCTGCAGCATCAAGGCCAGGGCCGCAGCCGACCCGCCCGCGTTCAGCAGGCAATAGAGGATGCCCGGCCACGTGGTCGCGGCGTTCATCGGGGCGTCCTTGTAGCGGGACACGATTTCCGACAGGCCGACGACGCCGCCGGCGAGGAAGGTCGCGAGGTAGAACCAGGACAAGGACACGTCGGACGGGTTCATGACCGGCTCAGGTGATCTGGAAGACCTTCATGGCGTCGCGGGCAAAATCGCTCAGTTCCAGGGTCGCCCCTGGCCCTTCGCCATGCATCCGGACCATGCCCATCTGCGCGAGGCGCGCGACGACGGGTTCGAAGTCGGCGGGCCCCATGGCCAGGTCCGCCTGGAGGCGTCCGGCCGGTTGCGGGCCGGCGTTCAGCAGGGCCAGCACACGCTTGCCGGCCGCGTCCTCGGTCAGTTCCAGGGTCGTGCCTTGTCCCTGGCCGCTCAGGCGGACCATACCGGCGCGTTCGAGGCGCCGGACGACGGTTTCAAACGCGCTGTCGGGCAGTTCGACGTTCAGCCGCACCCGTTCGGCCGATTGCGGGCCGTGGCGCAGTTCGGCCAGCACGCGTTCGCCGGCGGCCTCGACATCAAGGCTCTCCGGCGCCTTGGACTTGGTGCCCCGGCGCGCGTTCACCGAGTCCAGGAAGCTGCCGATATTGCTGGTATTGCCGGAACCACCAAACACGCTCATGAGACCCTCATGCGCCGGAACCCCCGGCTATGCGACCATCATGGTAGCACAGGCCAGGGCGGATCGCGATGCTGGTCAATACATGCTGGTCAGGACGTTCCCGAGCTTCTTCCGCTCCTCCAGCGCCCGGCCGGTGCCCAGGGCCACGCATTGCAGCGCGTTCTCGGCGACCACGACCGACAGGCCGGTGGCGTCGCGCAGTACCTGGTCGAGGCGATACAGCAGGGCGCCGCCGCCGGTCAGCACGATGCCGCGATCGACGATGTCGGCGGCGAGTTCGGGGGGCGTGTTTTCCAGCGCGACCTTCACGGCCTCGACGATCTGGGAGACGGGTTCGGCCAGGCTGGTGGCGATCTCCCGCTGGCTGACGACGACTTCGCGCGGGACGCCGTTCATCAGTTCGCGGCCGCGGACCTCGCGCAGGGGGCCGTCTTCGCCGTCGTCGGGCGGGCAGGCGGCGCCGATGTCCATCTTGATGCGTTCGGCCGAGGACTCGCCGATCAGCAGGTTATGATGGCGGCGGATGTAGGAGATGATCGCCTCATCCATCTTGTCGCCGCCGACGCGGACGCTGCGGGCATAGACACTGCCGCCTAGGGAGATGACCGCGACTTCCGTCGTGCCGCCGCCGATATCGACGACCATGGAGCCGGATGGTTCGGTGACCGGCAGGCCGGCGCCGATCGCGGCGGCCATCGGTTCCTC
>CANJSR010000313.1 GCA_947476855.1 Acetobacteraceae bacterium | reverse complement strand
GTCACCGCCCTTGGCACCATCCGCTCGATCGACCCGATCGGTGCCGGAAAGGACATGCGCCTTGTCATCCACGCGCCGTGGGAGGACACGGCCTCGATCGCCCTCGGCGCGTCCATCGCGTGCTCCGGCTGCTGCCTGACGGCGGTGGAACTGGGGGCGGATTGGTTCGCCGTCGATGTGTCCGCGGAAACCCTGTCATGCACCACGATGGGAACCTGGCGCGTCGGCAGCCAGGTGAACCTGGAGCGATCGTTGAAGGTCGGCGACGAACTGGGCGGACATATCGTGTCCGGTCATGTGGATGGCGTCGGGCGGACGGTTTCGGCGGTGCCGGAAAACGGCTCGATCCGCTGGACCTTCCAGGTGCCGGCCGAGCTTTCGCGTTTCATAGCGGAAAAAGGGAGCATCGCGATCAACGGCGTATCGTTGACGGTCAACGCGGTGCGTGGTGATACATTCGGTGTGAACATCATCCCGCACACCGCCTCGGTCACCAGCTTCGCCACGCTGAAACCGGGCGACGCGGTGAATATCGAGATCGACATGCTGGCGCGTTACGTGGCCCGCCTGGCGGAAGCCCAATCGGGTGCGGCAAAGGGGGCCGGCTGATGGAAAACCTGTTCTACGAACCTCCGGTGAAGACCGAACTGTCGAAGTTCATCTCACCGGCCGCCGACCTGATCGAGGAAGCGCGCAACGGCCGCATGTTCATCCTGGTGGATGACGAGGACCGGGAGAACGAGGGCGACCTCATCATCCCCGCCCAGTTCGCCACGCCCGACGCGATCAACTTCATGGCCAAGTACGCGCGCGGCCTGATCTGCCTCGCCATGACCCGCCAGCGGGTGGAACAGCTCGGCCTGCCGCTCATGAGCCAGCAGAACGGCACGCGCCACCAGACCGCGTTCACCGTGTCGATCGAGGCGCGGGAGGGTGTGACGACCGGTATCTCCGCCGCCGACCGCGCCCGCACCGTGGCCGTGGCGATCAACCCGGAAAGCGGCCGCGACGACATCACCACGCCGGGCCACGTGTTCCCGCTGATGGCACGCGAAGGCGGGACCCTGGTCCGCGCCGGCCATACCGAGGCATCCGTCGATTTCTCCCGCAGCGCCGGCCTGTACCCGGCCGCGGTGATCTGCGAGATCATGAACGACGACGGCACCATGGCGCGCATGCCGGACCTGGTGGCCTTCGCGCAGATGCACAACCTCAAGCTGGGGACGATCGCCGACCTGATCGCCCACCGGCGCATCACCGAGCGCCTGGTCCGCAAGGTGGAGGAAGGCAGCTACAAGCACCCCGCCGGCGGCGAATGGCGCGCGGTGGTCTATGCCAACACGGTCGAGTACCAGGAGCATCTGGCGCTCGTGAAGGGCGACCTGAGCGGTCCCGGCCCGATCCTGGTGCGGATGCACGCGGTCGACCTGCTGGATGACATGACCGCCTCTCCGCACTGGATTTCGATCCACAACTCCATGCACATGATCGCGAAGGCCGGCCGCGGCGTCGTCGTGCTGATCCGGGAGCATCGCAAGACCGCGCTCGCCGAACGGGTGCGGCAGCTCTCGCAGAACGAGAAGCCGCAGAAGGTCCTGCGCGACTATGGCATCGGGGCGCAAATCCTGCTCGACCTTGGCGTCAAGGACATGGTGCTGCTGACCAACCGCCGCCGCACCGTGGTCGGCCTGGAAGGCTATGGCCTGAACATCATCGAACAACGGCCGATCCCGGACATCGTCGGCGGAGGATACGAAGTATGAGCACTCAGGACGCCGCCCTTCCCTCGGCGCCCGCGGTCGCCGGGCCCGCGCCGCACCTGCTGATCGTGCGGGCGCCCTATTACCGGACCGTGATCGACGGGATGACGATCGGGGCCCAACGCATCATCGGCGAGGCCGGTGGAACCGCCGAGGTGCTGGACGTCGCTGGCGCCTATGAGCTGCCGCAGGTGCTGCGCCTCGCGATGCGCGGGTCGAAGCGGTACGACGGTTTCGTCGCCCTGGGCTGCGTGATCCGTGGCGAGACCGACCATTATGACTTCATCTGCGCCGCCACGATGCAGGCGATACTGGACGTGTCGTTGCAGTTCGGCATGTGCCTGGGCACCGGGCTGCTGACCTGCGACACGCTGGCGCAGGCCGAGGCCCGGTCGGGTCAGGATGGCCATAACAAGGGGGCCGAGGCCGCCGCCGCCGCTCTGATCCAGATCAACGCCGCCCGCCATCTGGGGGCCGCATGATCCAGGGGTTCCAATCGAACCGGTCATGAGCAAGGCACCCAAGACCCGTTCCCGTACCGCCTCGCGCGTGGCCGCGGTGCAGGCGCTGTTCCAGAGCGAGCAGGCCGGCGACAGCCCGGAAACGGTGATCGACCAGTTCATCCGCCACCGCCTGGGCGAACCGCCCAGCGGCGCGGGCTTCGAGGACGGGCGGATTCCGGACGCGGAGGTGCCGCTGTTCAGCCGTATCGTCCGCGCCACGATCCGCCAGCAGGAAACCATCGACGCGATGCTGGCCCAGGCCTTGCCGGCCGACTGGCCGATCAACCGGCTGGACCCGGTGTTGCGGGCGCTACTGCGTGCCGGTGGGGCGGAGCTCGCGATGGCCGACGGGCCGCCGGCGCGGGTCGTGATCAACGAGTATCTGGATGTCGCGCGGGGGTTCTTCACCGGCCCCGAGGCGGGCCTCGCCAACGCCGTGCTCGATCGGCTGGCGCGGTTGTTGCGCCCCGATGATTTCGCGCGGGCGGAGCGGTCAGGAGGGTAAGGCATGCCATTCGATGAAACCGGTCGGCGTCCGGGCCGGCGGCCTTCCCGCAATGTGCTGGGTGGGCCGCTGGCCATGTGCTCGTCTGAGCCGATGACCGGTTTCTTCCGCAATGGCTGCTGCGACACCGCACCCGAGGATGTCGGCAGCCATACGGTCTGCGCCGTGATGACCGAGGAATTCCTGGCGTTCAGCAAGGCGTCGGGGAACGATCTGTCGACGCCTCGGCCGGAGTTCGGGTTCGCGGGGCTGAAGCCGGGGGATCGGTGGTGCCTGTGCGCGCCTCGGTGGCAGGAGGCCTTGGAGGCGAACGCGGCGCCCCAGGTGGTGCTGAAGGCGACCGAGGAAGGGGCGCTGCGGCATTGCGCGCTGGTGGATTTGACGCGGTACTCTGTGGATTTGGCTTAGGGGGACGACGACCCTCCGGGGTGATCGCGTCGCCAAGCCGTCCAGTCGATCAACCCATGATCCCGGACGACGCCGACCGCGCCAGGACCCGCCGGCTCACTGAACACCACAACATTCCCATAAGGCGCCCGTGCGCTCGGCACCATGATCCCATCATGACCGATGAAATGGGCGGCCTCGGCGATATCCTGGGTCTGCGGATACTCCCGCTCCCGTTCGGCATAGGATAGCTGGCCAAACGCCGCCGTGTTGACGCCAAGACCGGCCAAAGCGTCCAGGGTCTGAAGGCGCAGGCAGGAGTCGAGCCTGATCTCCAGTTCAAACAACCGATAACGCACCTGGGACGGAAACACTGGCTGCCCGCGCGCCAGATGGAAGTACATCTCGGAAAGCGCGCCATCCCGGGCAGTCGATGTGTAGAGAACGTCGAAGGTCCTGTCGTCCCACCGCCCGCCAGCGGCGCTGCATTGCAGCGGGTCACTCCCGTCCCGTACGACACGCCAGGCGTGGGTCGTGATCGGGACCGGGGGAATGCCGGTCAGTGCGTCGAGCAGCCCGCTCTCACGCGGCCTCGTCGGTGCCATCGCCTAAAGGAACACGTCCGCATCCAGGCGATCGAGCACGCGCAGAACGTCCTCGGAGCGGTTGCCATTGATCAGATCAATCGCCCGCTCCCCCGCCAGTTGTGGATGACGGGCATAGAGCCAGGTCCGGATTTCGTCAGTCGCATAATACTCGCGCAGTCGACCGACGATATAATGGAGGTCGGACAGGACAAGCTGTGTCCCTGGCTGCGGCTTTATCGTGCCCGATTTCCAGCGCGACACCGTGGCCTTGGAGACATCGGTGATGTTAGCGATGTCCGTGCCGCTCAGCCCGCCCTCGTCGTTCAGTTCTTCGATAAAGCGTGGCACGGCGGCGTATCGGGTGGTCATGACCAATCTCCGGCTGCCAATGGATGTCGCATCAGTGTTTCACCATCAATGTTGGGTGAAACACTGATGTCGTCAATCCCGGTCAGCTCAACCCACCCCGCGCCGCCACCGGCCACAGGCACTCCACCCGCCCCTTCCGCACACCCACGTACCAGTCGTACTTGTCCACCGTCGGGTCGCAATGGCCCGGCACCAGGCGCAGCTTCTCGCCCAGCTTCGGCATCTCCGTCTCGCTGCCGACATCCAGCTTGCCGTGTTCGTCGGACGCGCTGACGTAGCGGATATCCGGCTTCTGCCACAGCGTCGGCATCCCCGAGTCCACGGCCACCGCCTTGTGCCCCGCGTCCAGCACGGCCAGGCCCCGGCGCGGCGCGCTCATGACAGTCGCCAGCACGAACAGCGCATGGCGGAACGTGCTGACGGGCGCGCCTCCCGCATCGAGGTTGCGCGCGTAGTCCGCATCCATGAACACGTAGCTGCCGGCCTGCATCTCGGTATAGACGCCCGACGCCGCTTCCAATTGGAACGTCCCGGTACCCGCACCGCCGACAATCGGGCAGTCCAATCCCTGCTGGCGCAGTTGCTCGACCGTCCGGCGCGACGCATCGATGGCACCATCGATCAGCGTCCGGCGTTCAGCGACCGTACGCTTGTGCTGGGCACTGCCCTGGTAGGCCTGCAACCCGCCGAAGCGCAGATGCTTGGACGCCGCGATCCGTTGGGCCAGCGCCACGGCCTCGGGGCCGGCCGGCACGCCGCAGCGGGCGGCGCCGACGTCGATTTCGACCAGCACGGTCATGCGGATGCCGGCATCGGACGCGGCCGCCTCGATCGCCGCCACCTGGAGCGGATCATCGACACACAGCGCGATATTCGTGATCCGCGACAGGGCGCAGACGCGGGCGAGCTTGGCGGCCCCCACGACCTCATTGCTGATCAGGATGTCGGGGATGCCGCCCCAGGCCAGCACCTCGGCTTCCGTTGTCTTCTGCACGCATTGCCCGACCGCGCCGCGCGCCATCTGCAACTTGGCGATGACCGGCGACTTATGCGTCTTGGCATGGGCCCGCAGCTTCACCCCGGTGGGGGCCAGCAGCGCCGCCATGTGGTCCAGGTTGTATTCGAAGGCGTCGAGGTCGATGACCAGCGCGGGGGTGTCGATCTCGTCCTCGCGCATGCCGGGCTGTGCCGGAGGTGGCTGCATCATCGCGCTTCATCCCTTCCAAGGGCGGTGCGTGGCGCCCGCCGCGATCCAAGTCCATGCCCCTATCTTGCCCCTTGGCGTCGCGACGACAACCCGGGTCAGGCGATAGCGCGGGCCTTCGTAGGCGGTCAGGCGGCGCAGGGCGGGGGCGCCCACGTCCATCACCGCGCCGGGAACCCGCCCGCCACGCCGCAGCGTGGGATAGGGCGACCCACGCAGCCCCACCCGCCGCCAGCCGGCCAGGCAAGCGGGCACCAGGGTCAACCCAGCCCCACCCCGTCGCGCCAGCGTGGCCGGATCAAGCAGCGTGCCGTAGACGAACAGCCTCAGAGGTTCGACACCGGTGGAAAATTCGGCCGGCGCTTTTCCAGGTGGGAATTCAGCCCCTCCCGCGCTTCCGGCCCGGTGAAGCCCAGGAATTCCAGCGCCAGGGAGGCATCGAAGGACGGCCCAGCCATCCGCAGCCAGTTGTTCAGCGCGTATTTGGTCCAGCGGATCGCCGATTGCGCGCCCTCGGCCAGGCGGGTCGCGCATTCCAGCGCTTTGGCATCAAGCTCCGCGTCGTCCACAGCCAGGGAGATCAGACCAATCCGCTCCGCTTCCTCCCCGGACACGGCATCGCACAGCAGCAGATAGTACTTCGCCTTGGCCATGCCGCAGAGCAGCGGCCAGACGATGACCGAATGGTCCCCCGCGGCGACGCCGAGGCGCG
>CANJSR010000312.1 GCA_947476855.1 Acetobacteraceae bacterium | reverse complement strand
TGACCAGATAGTTGTGCTTGGTCGCTGGCCGGGTGATGCCGGTCGTGTCGGCTTCCTGGAACGCGTCGTTGCCGATCAGATGCGTCGGCACCTGCCCGGTCAGGCAGACCACCGGGATACTGTCCATCAGCGCGTCGCACAGCCCGGTCACGGCATTGGTCGCCCCAGGGCCGGACGTGACCAGCACAACACCGACCTTGCCGGTGGAGCGGGCATAGCCCTCGGCTGCGTGGACCGCGCCGCCTTCCTGGCGGACGAGAATGTGCCGGATCGCGTTCTGGTTGAAGATCGCGTCATAGATCGGCAGGACCGCGCCGCCGGGATATCCGAAAATAACCTCGACGCCCTGGTCCTTCAGGGCGCGAAGCAGAATTTCGGCGCCCGACTGGGTGAGTTCCGCGGACATGACTGGAGTGCCCCATCGTTAAGGAGGGCGGACGCATAGAGGGGTTGCTGCGGTGCGTCAACCCGCGTTGTGAACAAAACTCACCAAATCAGCCAAAATACTTTCCGAATCTTGCGTAAAACCGCTCCATCGCGAACTGATCGTGCGAACGCATGGCGGGTCCGCCAAAACGTGATGCCTGAACCAGGTTGCCTGCCGCTTGGTGTACTGCCCGGTGATCAGCTCCGTCCGCTCCCGCGCCTGGTCCAGCGTCATCGTCCCGCGCAGGAAGGCCGACAGCTCCGGCACTCCGTGCGCCCGCATGGCAGGCAAAGCGGGGTCGAGGTCCTGTTCCATCAGCGCCCGCACCTCCTCCACCGCGCCATCCGCCAGCATCGCGTCGAACCGTAGGGCGATGGCGGCGCGCAACGCCTCCCGCGGCGGGTCCAGCAAGATCGCCCCGAACCGGTACGGGGCGGCCGGTAGCTTCCGGTTCTGCCAGGCGGCGAGGCCCTGGCCCGTGCTCCGCCAGACCTCCCACGCCCGGGCGATGCGCTGGCCGTCGGACGGGTGCAGCCGATGCGCCGTGGCGGGATCGACCTTCGTCAGGCCGGCATGCAGTTCCGCCGACCCGATCTCGGCCAGCAGGCGGCGGGCTTCCTCCCGCGCCTCCGGCGTGGGGGTGGGAATTTCCGCGAGGCCCTGGGTCAGGGCGCTGAAATACATCCCCGTGCCACCGGTCAGGATCGGCAGGCGGCCTTCTGTCAGGGAGGTGGCGATGGCCTCCAACGCCTGTTCCCGCCACCAGGCGACGCTGCCGGCCTCGGCCGCGGGGCGGACGCCATACAGGCGATGGGGAACGCGCGCTTCCTCGGCCACGGTCGGGCGGGCGGTCAGGACGCGGAGTTCCCGATAGACCTGCATGGAGTCGGCGTTGATGATCACGCCGTTCAGGCGTTCGGCCAGCGCCATCGCCAAGGCGGATTTGCCGCTGGCGGTCGGGCCGGAGACGATGAGGACGAAGGGCAGGGGAGGGGGGGTCATCCCCCCTATTTCTCACCGGACATGGGGTAGCACCGTACGAAAAATGCGGAACACGAGGGACAGCGGTTTATGTTCCTGTTATGTTCGATCCATACCCGAACCCCGGCCGCGATGGCAACCGCCAATCCCGGCCAGATCGGACAGGGCGGAAACCGCCCCAACTGTCACGGGGCGGATCGCAGCAACCGCCCCGCTTCCACCAGCCGTCCCACCACCTCGGCCAGATGGGCCTGGTCGACCGCCGGCCACCCTTCCCCCGCCTGGTGCAGCTCCGCCGTCGCCCTCGGGCCCAGCAGCGTCTCACGCAGGAACTCGACCTGGAGCATGCCGACCTGGAGTTCGCCCAGGGCACGCAGGCGTCCGCCCCACAGCACCGTCTCATACGCCCCCTTGTACGGGGCGTTCAGCGTGACCGAGGCCTCATCGGTGACACCCCACGCGGCCGCATAGGCCGCGACGACCCGGCGCGCTTCGGTGGCGGAGATCGAAATCTCGTCCTGCTCCTTCTCCCCGCGCGCGTCGCCGCGATTGCCGAAATTGGCGACGGCCGGCAGCCGGTCGGCCACCGGGCGTTCCCGCGTGATCGCGCCGTCCTCCCGCATCTGCGTGTTCATCGTGTCGTGCAGGCTGAGCACATGCAGTGCCTGCCCGGACGGGCGCGCCGCCAGCACCTGCTCCACCACCTCATCCCGAACCGCCGCATAGGCATTCGGCCCCTGCTCGGCGCACCGGTTCAGCGTGGCGATCAGCGCGTCCCACCCGGCATCGCTGTCCGGTTCCAGCAGCACCGTCTCCCCCGAGAAGGTGACCGGCCGCACCGTGTCCACGCCGCCGAAGCCGATCTTCTCCCCGGCGCGCTGGCGGGCGAGGCGGGCGAAGAACTCCCGCAACCCCGGGCCGGCATCGGTGATCGGCGAGCGGTTCGGGTCCATCACCAGCCGGGAATGCGGGTTCTCGACATAGACGACGCGGTCGTCCGCCTCGGCCCAGGCGCGGCCCACGGCGCTGGTGATCACGTCGGAGTAATCATACTGCTTCCGCCGCGTCAGCGCCGGCGAGACGAAGGGGCGCAGTTCCGCCGGAAACGCGGCCGAGGCATGCGGGCCGAACACCACCGTATCGATCCGGCCCGCGACGGCGGCGAACTTGGTGGCGGGCTTGCCGCGCCAGAACACAAGATCATCGAAGCCGAAACGACGGCCGGCCTCGATCCAGGTCAGGGTATCGGACATCGGAGCCTCCTACAGTGCCGCGATCACCAGCCCGAGGCCAACCGAAACGACCGTGAACACGATCACCGGCACCAGGAACGAGTGGTTGATGACATAGGCCCCGATCCGGGTCGTGCCGGTCTGGTCCAGCTCCACCGAGGCGATCTGGGACCCGTTCGTCGGCAGCAGGAACACCCCCACCAGCGCGGGCCACATCGCCGCCAGGACTCCGGGGGGCAGACCCAGCGCGATGCCGATCGGGATGATCGAGAATGTCGTGCTGGATTGGCTGGTCGTGATCGCCGCCACCAGGAACAGCGCCACGCCTAGCATCAGCGGCGCCCGACGGGCCAGCTCGCCCAGTTCATTCACGATGACCGTCTCATTCGCCGCGATGAAGGTATTCGCCATCCAGGCCACGCCGAACAGCGCCACCACCGCCACGAGACCCGAGGCGAACAGCGGGCTTTTGGGAATCCCCGAGGCGCTGACGCCGCAGAACGCGATGATCACGGCGGAAATGCCGAGCATGGTCATCTGGATGAAGAGGGACATGTCGAGGGGGATGGATTCGCCCTTGGACATCACGTGCGGATGCACCTGGTCGAACAACCCGGCCAGGATGATCGCCGCGAGGCCGGCCATGAACAGGATCGCCGACAATTTCGCCTTGGAGCTGATCTCCTTGGCCGCCCCATCGGCGGATGGGGGCGTCACCAGCCCCTCGGCCACGCGGCGCTGATACTCGGGGTCGTCGGCGAGTTCCTTGCCCATCCGGTTCATCACGAAGGCCCCGACCAGGATCGCGATCACCGAGGACGGGAAGACGATCATCAGGATATCGGTCAGATGGAAATGGAGCGGTCCCATCAGCCCCACCATCGCGGCCATCGCGGCGGATACCGGGCTGGACGTGATCGCCAACTGACCGGCGGTGGCGCTGAGCGCGAGGGGGCGTTCGGGTCGGACCCCGGCGGCGAAGGAGACCTCATAGATGACCGGCATCAGCGAGTAATAAATGTTGCCGGTGCCGGCCCCGGCGCAGAACAGGAACGTCACGAGCGGGGCGATATAGGTGATCTGGGAGGGGAAGCGGCGTATCAGCTTCTCGGCGATGCTGACCAGGTAATCGACCCCGCCGGCCAGTTGCATCGTTCCGGCGGCGGTGACGACGGCCAGGATGATCAGCATCGCGGAGACCGGGACCGGCCCGGGGGCGACGCCGAAGACGAGAGCGAAGATCAGCACGCCGAGGCCGCCGAACAGGCCGATGGCCATGCCCTTGAAGTGGACGCCGATCGCGATCAGGGCGATGACGAGGATGGCTTGAACGGCGATCAAGGCCGACTGCATGACGTTCCACCCGGGGTTGGGGTTCTGGTTGGTTCCAGAACGAATCCTACTCCCGTGTTTCCCGCGCGGTCACCCCCCGAACTGGTTCAAGGCTACCGCCCATGCGCCTCCACCACCGCCAGCGCACTCAAGTTAACAATCCCTCGCGCCGTGACGCTCGGCACCACCACATGGATCGGCTTGGCCATGCCCAGCAGGATCGGCCCCACCGGCAACCCGTCCGCCGCCGCCTTCAGCAGGTTGAAGGAGATGTTGGCCGCGTCCAGAGTCGGCATGATCAGCAGGTTCGCCGTCCCCGTCAGGCGGCTGTCCGGCACCGCCTGGTCGCGGATCGTCTGCACCAGAGCGGCATCGGCGTGCATCTCGCCATCGATCTCCAACTCCGGCGCGCGCGCCCGGATCATCGTCAACGCCCGCCGCATCTTGCGCGACGACTCCGTGTCGCTCGCCCCAAAGCTGGAATGGGACAGCAGGGCCGCCTTGGGTGTGATGCCGAAGCCACGCACCGCGTCGGCGGCGAGCAACGTCATCTCGGTGATCTGTTCGGCCGTCGGATCGACCACCATGAACGTGTCGCACAGGAACAGCACGCCGTTCGGAATGATCAGGCAGGACAGGGCATAGACGCGGCTGACCTCCGGCCGGCGGGGGATGATCGGCAATACATACTGTACCTGCCGCCACCAGGCGCCGGTGCCGCCGCAGATCGCGGCGTCCGCCATCCCGGCTTCCAGCATGATCGCCGCGGCGACCGAGGATCGGGTCCGCACCCGGCGCGCCGCTGGCTCGGGCGGCACACCCCGGCGCCCGGCCAGAAGCTGGTAGCGGGGCACCAGAGGGTCGAACACGTCATGATCGGCGTTCGGGTCCAGCACCTTCACCTGCGCGTCCAGCCGCATCCGCAGCCCGAGGTCCCGCAGCTTGCGCTCGATCACGTCGCGTCGGCCGAGCAGGATCGGCTGGGCGATGTTGTCATCGATCAGGGTCTGGGTCGCGCGCAGCACGCGATCGTCCTCCCCCTCCGCGAAGACGATGCGCTTGGGGTCGCGGCGCGCCGCCTCGAACACCGGGCGCATCAGGTAGCCCGAGCGGAAGACGAAGCGTTGCAAATCCCGCTGATAGGCATCGAGGTCGCGGATCGGCCGGCGCGCCACGCCGCTTTCCATCGCGGCGCGGGCGACGGCGGGGGCGATTTCCAGGATCAGGCGCGGATCGAAGGGGCGGGGGATGATGTAGTCGGGCCCGAAGACTGGCGCGGTGCCGCCATAGGCGGCCGCCACGACCTCGCTCGCTTCCACGCGGGCCAGGCCGGCGATCGCCTCCACCGCCGCGATCTTCATCGCCTCATTGATCGTCCGGGCGGAGACATCGAGCGCGCCGCGGAAGATGAAGGGGAAACACAGGACGTTATTGCACTGATTCGGATAGTCGCTGCGCCCGGTGGCCACGATCGCGTCGGGGCGGAGCGCGCGGACCTGGTCGGGATCGATCTCCGGGTCGGGATTGGCGAGGGCCAGGATCAGCGGATTGGGTGCCAGAAGGTGCAGCCACTCCGGTTTCAGCACCCGAGGCGCGGACAGGCCCATGAACACATCCGCCCCGGCCAGCACGTCCTGGAGGGTGGTCGCGTTGGTGTCCCGTGCATACCGGGCCATGTTGGGCAGCATGTCCGGGCGGTCCCTGCGGATCACGCCCTTGATGTCGGTCAGGGTCACGTTCTCGACCCGCAGCCCCATCGTCACCAGCAGGTCGACGCAGGCCAGGGCCGCCGCTCCGGCGCCCGAGGTCACCAGCCGCACATCGGATAATTGCTTGCCCTGCAGCAGCAGCCCGTTCCGCACCGCCGCGGCGACCGTGATCGCGGTGCCGTGCTGGTCATCATGGAAGACCGGAATGCCCATCCGCTCCCGCAGCCTCGCCTCGATCGCGAAGCACTCGGGGGCCTTGATGTCCTCGAGGTTGATGGCGCCGAAGGTCGGTTCCAGCGCGGCGACGACGTCGCAGAACCGGTCGGGGTCCTGGGCGTCGACCTCGATGT
>CANJSR010000311.1 GCA_947476855.1 Acetobacteraceae bacterium | reverse complement strand
GAGATCGTCGGGCGGGCGCGGGCGGGGCGCAGCCTCGCACCCAAATCCTGGCCGAACGGCGCGCGCTGCGCCGTGGCGCTGAGCTTCGACGCGGATCACGAGACGATCCCGTTGCGTGACAACGACCCGAGCCCCATGCGGATCAGCCAGGGCCAGTACGGTGCCCGCCAGGCCACGCCGCGCATCCGCAAGCTGCTGGAACGGGAGTCGATCCCGGCGTCCTTCTTCTACCCTGCGGTCTCGGCCCTGTTGCACCCCGATGAGGTGCGGGCGGTCGCGGGGGATGGGCACGAGATCGGCATCCACTCCTGGATCCATGAGGCTAACACGACGCTGCCTCGGGAGGCGGAACGGGACCTGACGTTCCGGGCGCGCGATGTGCTGGCCAAGCTGGCGGGACGCGATCCGGTGGGGATGCGGACGGCGAGCTGGGATTTCTCGGTCAACACGCTGGATATCGTGCGGGAGATGGGGCTGCTGTATGACAGTTCCCTGATGGCCGACGACGATCCCTATGAGCTGCTGGACCAGGGGGAGCCGACGGGGATCGTCGAACTGCCGCCGGAATGGATCCGTGACGACGCGGTGTATTTCAACTTCCTGCGGTTCTCGGCGCTGCGGCCCTACACGCCGCCCTCCGCGGTCGAGGAGATCTTCACCGCCGAGTTCGATGGCGCGTGGGAGGAAGGCGGGCTGTTCCTGCTGACGATGCACCCGCATTTCATCGGCCACCGGTCTCGGCTGCCGCTGCTGGCGCGGTTGATCGCGCACATGAAGGCCAAGGGCGGGTGCTGGTTCGCGACCCACGCGCAGGTGGCGCAGTGGTGCAAGGATAACGCGGCGGGGTAGGGCGATCTTGGGGGCGTGGGGTCGGTTCAGGCTGGTCGGAGGCACCGGCCGTCCCACCCCCGTCATCCCGGCCGAAAGGCCGGGGCCCACGACTTCCCCTGTTGCCAACACCGAAGTCGTGGATGGTGGCCCTTCAGCCACCACGACGACAGACGGCCTAGCTGATCGGCTTGGCCGGATGCCCAAACGCCGCGCCCGCGTTCTCGGGCTTCATCGGCGGCAGCAGGTCCGCCGGGTCGATCCCGAGTTCGTGGCTGCCCATCGTCCACAGGCAGAAATCCGACTGCGGCGGCTGGATCGCGCCGATGGCGCCGTCGCGGAACAGTTGCTCCAGCCGTGATCCCTTGAAGATCCCGTGCGCGCCGGCCAGCGTCAGCGCGGTGCGGGTGACCCGACCGACCGTTTCGCCTACCAAATATTTTGCCCGGAACAGGGCGGCGGTCGTCTCGGGTGTCGGGCCTTGCGTGTCGCTCAGCCAGGCGGAGCGATAGGTAACCAGCCGTGCGGCATCGATGTCGGCGGACATCTGGGCAATGTGGCGGCGGACATCGGGGTGATAGGCGAGCGACTGGGAATAACCCGCCGCCTTGCGGTCATGCATCAGGCGGCGGATTTCGTTGTAGGCGGCGACGGCGACGCCCAAATAGACGGCCGTATAGGAGCCCCAGAACCAGTTGAAATAGCTCAGCCGGAACTTCCGCAGGTCGTCGGTCCAGAGGATGGCGGCGCTCTCGCCGACCTCGGCTTCCTCCAGGATCAGGCTGTCGCTGCGGGTCGCGCGCATGCCCAGCACGTCCCAGTTCGCATTGACGCTGCGCCCCGGCGCGTCATGCGGGACCAGCATCAGCGCCCCGGCGACGGAGGACGTCGATCCATCCGGATAGGCGAGCACCAGCACGTAGTCGGCCGCTTCCAGCATGGACGCGAACATCTTCCGCGCCGTCACGCGATACCCGCCGGGCACGCGGCGGGCGCGCGCGGTCAACGGCCGTTCGCCGATCAGCGAGGTGTGACCTGGCTCGGAGAAGTTGCCACCGATCAGCTTGCGCTGGTTCACCACAAGGTCGGCGATCAGGTTCTTCGAAGCTGCCGAAATCTCGGGGCTTTCCAGCACCGGGTTCACCACCGAGGCGTGCATGTTGAACGACAAAGCGGTGGACGGGCAGCCCTGGCCCAAAGCCTCATAGGCGAAGGTGTGGCCCAGCAGGCTGACGCCCTGGCCGCCATATTCCTTGGGCACCGTCAGGGACAGGAAGCCCTCCCGGCGCAGGATATCGTAGTTCTCGGTCGGGTGGGACGCCTCGCGGTCGTGCTGGGCCGACCTTGTGGCGAAATCGGCGGCGAGTTCCAGGCAGCGATCGCGCAGGCGGGCATGTTCGGGCGAGAGAGAGAAGTCCATGTCAGTCCCCGATCGCTGTGTTGATACAGCTGTGCATGCCGTTGTGATCGCGCGGCGCCAGGGCCGTCCGCGGTGCCCGTTTCCCGTCCGTATCGTCGTGCCGATGCGCCATTTTTGCCTCGCGGTTGGCCGCCGATGGGAACGCTAACCCTGGATCGCACCGACGCGCAACAAACGGCGCCTTCGACCCGACCCGGGAAAACAGCTGGGGGAAACAAACTTGTCGCTCGGGGCAGCGGGGGGTATCTTCCGGCCAGCCGAACACGATCAACACCGACGACGGCATGAGGGAGTGCGAACGGATGCGAATGGGATGGAGGAATCTCGCCTGGGCTGCTGTCACCGGCTTGGCCCTGGCCACGCCGGCGGGTACGGCGTTGGCACAGAAGACCATCACCGCCGCCGTTGGCATCGACCCCGCCAGCATCGACCCGCACAAGATTTCCGGTGGTGGCGACTACCAGTTCTTCAATCACATCTTCGAAGGCCTGTACGGCCACGACAACGCCGGCAAGCTCGCGCCCGAACTGGCGCTGTCGCATGAAGTTTCCGCCGACGGGAAGGAGTACACCTTCAAGCTTCGGCCAAATGTCAAATTTCACAACGGCGAGGCGTTCACCGCCGAGGACGTGAAGTTCTCATGGCAGCGCTCCAACGATCCTGAAATCAAGAACCCGCGCGCGGCGATCCTGACGCGCAATGTCGTCGACGTGGAAGTGATCGACGACCTGACGGTGAAGCTGAAACTCAAGCAGCCCGACGCCGCGCTGATCGAGAATCTCGGTGAATTCTTCTACATCGTCGACAAGACGACGACCGAGAAGACCGGCAACGACGAGGTCGGGCGTCATCCGATCGGAACGGGACCATTCCGTTTCGTCAGCCGCCGCATCCGTGAGCAGACCGAATTCGCGGCCTACCCCGACCATTGGGGCAAGAAGCCGAAGATCGACCGCCTGGTGATGAAGATGGTCTCCGACCCGCAGACGCGCATCGCGATGCTGCGCGCCGGAGAGGTCGACGCGATCGTCAACGTGCCGCCGCAGGTCGCCAAGCAGCTTGAAGCCGACAAGAACGTCAATGTCATCGTCAGCCCGAGCTTCCAGAACATCTTCATCGCGATCAGCGTGAAGGCAGCCCATGGACAGTTCGCCAACCCTAAGGTGCGTCAGGCGCTGAATCACGCGATCGACCGCAAGACCCTGATCAACCGCGTGATGTTTGGCTTCGCGACGCCGGTTGCCGTGCAGTGCAACATCCAGATCACCGGCTGCGACATCGGGAAGGAGCCCTACGCCTACGACCCGAAAAAGGCGAAGGCGATGCTGGAGGAAGCCAAGTTCGACTTCACCCGCACCTATGAATTCACCGGCCTCGCGCCCGGCCGCGCCGCGCAGAGCAAGGAAGTGGCGGAAGCCGTCAGCTTCTACCTCGGCCAGATCGGCGTGAAGACGAAGATGGAGTTCCTGGAGTATGGCGCCTGGCTCGCCCGCGTCAGCGCGCGCGAGTACGATAAGCAGGACATGTTCTGGCAGAACTGGACGGACTACAACAACGACCCGATGGGCCGCCTGCCGCGCGCCTGGCGTACCGGGGGCTCGCTGTCGTGGAACTCCGATCCCGTGCTGGATGAGATGATCGACGCGGCCAACGCCTTCACCGACCCGAAGGCGCGCGAAGCCCATCTGAAGAAGCTGTTCACCCACGCCTACGACAATCCCCCGTGGATCTTCCTGTGGACCACGAATGAGGTCTATGCGACCCGCAAGAACGTCCGCTGGACACCGCGCGCCAACGTCTCCTGGCCGGTGTTCTGGGTGGTCGACAAGGACTGATCCAGACATACCATGTGGCTTTTTATCCTCCGCCGGATTGGCCAGACTGCGGTGACCGCGGTCTTCGTCAGCATGATCGTGTTCAGCCTCGCCCGGGTGACCGGGGATCCCACGATCCTGCTGCTGCCGTCCGAGGCGACCGAGCAGGACCGTAATTTCTTCCGCAACCAGCTGGGGTTGGACAAGCCGCTGCATGAGCAGTACCTGACCTTCCTCGGCCGGGTGCTGGAAGGCGACATGGGGAACTCCTTCCGCTATCGCGAGCCAGCCCTCGACATCGTCATGGCTCGGCTTCCCGCGACGCTGGAACTGGCGGCCGTGTCGATGCTGTTCGCGATCATCATCGCGCTGCCCATCGGTATCCTGGCCGCGGTGCGGCGGGACAGTTGGATCGACACGATCGCCCGCTGGTTCGCGACGCTCGGGCAGGCGACGCCAACCTTTTGGCTGGGGCTGATCCTGATCCTGTATTTCTCGGTTCATCTGGGCTGGTTCCCAACCTCCGGCCGCGGCGGGGTTGAAAACATCATCCTGCCCGCCATCACACTGGGCTGGTTTTCCGCCGCCGCCATCGCTCGCCTGACGCGATCGAGCATGCTGGAAGCCCTGCAAAGCGACTTCGTCCGGTTTGAGCGTCTGTCGGGCCTGCCCGATCGCGTGATCGTGCTGAAGCACGCGCTGCGGAACGCCGCGATACCGATCGTCACCTATATGGCGTTGCAGTTTGGCGTTCTGCTGTCCGGCGCGGTCGTGACCGAGACTGTGTTCGCCTGGCCCGGTATCGGCATGATCGTCGTTGATGCGATCAATGGCCGGGACTACCCCGTCGTGCAGGCCGCCGTCATGGTGACGGCGATGTTCATCCTGCTGCTCAATCTTGTTGTCGACCTGATCTATTCCTGGCTCGACCCTCGGATCCGGTACTGACCATGGCATCGCTTCTGTCCCGGACACGGGAATCCATGCGCGGGGCGCCGATCCTGGCGACGGGCCTTGTGGCTATGTTCGTGCTGGCGGCGATCCTCGCGCCCATCATCGCGCCCTGGGATCCGGCCGAACAGAACTTCCTGGCTTCGCTGTCACCGCCGGTCTGGATCGATGAGGGCACGTGGTCCAACCTGCTGGGCGGTGACAATCTGGGCCGCGACATCCTCTCCCGCCTGATCTACGGCGCGCGGGTCTCGCTGATCATTGCCCTGTTCGCGATCGCGCTGGCCGGGTCGATCGGCGTCATCCTGGGGCTGATTGCGGGCTATGCGGGCGGGGCGCTCGACAGCCTGATCATGCGTGTCGTCGATGCTTTCCTGGCGATGCCGTTCATCCTGATGGCGCTGGGCTTCGTCGCCGCGCTGGGGCCGAGCGTGACGAATATCATCCTGGTGATGGGGATAACGAACTGGGCGCGGTATGCCCGTCTGGTGCGCGGTGAGGTCCTGAGCGTAAAGGGCCGCGACTACGTGGCGCTCGCCCGCATCGCCGGGCAGCCGCGCTGGCGGATCGGGCTGCGCCATATCCTGCCGAACGTCGCCAACAGCATCATCGTGCTGGCCACGCTGGACCTGGGGCGGGTGATCATCCTTGAAAGCTCCCTGTCCTTCCTGGGGCTGGGCGTGCAGCCACCGGAGGTGTCCTGGGGCCTGATGCTGGCCGATGGGCGCGCCTATATGACGGTCGCGTGGTGGCTGACGGTGATGCCGGGGCTGGCGATTTTGCTCGCCGTGCTCAGCCTGAACATCTTCGGTGATTGGTTGCGCGATCGGCTCGACCCACGGCAGTCGCGGGATTGATGCCATGACAGAACCTGTCCTTGATGTCCGCGACCTGCGCGTCAGCTTCCGGTCCCGCCGCGGGTCCGTCCGAGCGGTCGACGGGGTGACCTTCTCGCTGAACCCCGGGGAAATCCTGGGGATCGTCGGGGAGTCCGGCTGCGGCAAGTCGACCCTGTGTTCGTCCCTGGTGCGGATGCTGCCGAACAACGCCGACGTGACCGGAGAAATCCGCTATCGCGG
>CANJSR010000310.1 GCA_947476855.1 Acetobacteraceae bacterium | reverse complement strand
GGTGAAGAACGCCGACCAGGTCTGGGTTTCGACAGAGAGCTTGGCGGCGCGGGCGCGGGCGCTGAACCCGGCAGTGACGATCGTGGCGAACGGGCTGGATGAACGGCTGTGGCTGGCCCGTCCGCCGGGGCAGAAGCGGGACTTCGGGCCGGTGCGGATCGTCTACATGGGCACGGCGACGCATGAATCCGACTTCGCCATCGTGGCCCCGGCGCTGGAACGGCTGAAGCGGGACTTCGATACGAAGGTCGAGATCGACATCATCGGCGTGACCTCCGGCGGGTCGCTGCCGCCCGGGGTGAACCGGATCGGCGTGTCGGCGAATGGCGGGCAGAGCTACCCGGGCTTCGTCAACTGGATCACGGCCGCCCCGGCCTGGGATATAGGGTTGGCGCCGCTGGCGGATACCCCGTTCAACCGGTCCAAGTCGGTGATCAAGGTGCTGGACTACGCGGCGATGGGGCTGGCTGTCCTGGCGTCCGACATGCCGGTCTACCAGGGGTCGCTTGCGGCGGGCGTGGGCGGACGCCTGGTGGCGAACGACCCGGACGCCTGGTACGCGGCGCTGAGTTTCCTGGTCCGGGATCGGACGGAGCGGGGCCGCCTGGCCGCGGGTGCGATGGCGGCTTTCCGCGCGGAGGGTACGCTCGGGAGCCAGGCGGGGACACGGCGGGCAGCCTGGATGGGGTTGGTCTCGGGACGGCGTGCCGATGCCCCCGAGGCGGAGCCGGTTCGGCCGGCTGCGAAGACGGCTGCCACGGCGACGCGGGGGGCCAAGGGGGCCGTTGGCAAGAACGCGGCGGTGGGAACCCGTCCGAGCGGAACGACGCCGGCGGGGGCCGGCGCGAAGAAGGCCGCCGGACCGGCCAAACCCACACGGACGAGCACACCCGGCCGTACGAAGCGGCCGACAAGGACCTGATCTCGGATCGGGGTGATGGAGGGCGGACGCGCCCTCTCGCCCCGCGCCCGCGGGGTCGGCGGGCACGATATTCTTGCGTTTCCAACAGGCAAGTCGTGGATGGCCCGCCTGCGCGGGCCATGACGAGAGGGGCGTGGGTCGGCCTGCGCGGGCCGGGACAGGAGGGGCGTGGCCGACCCGCACGGGCCATGGCGGGGAGGGCTTGGCCGGCCCGCGCGGGCCATGACGGGTGGGGCCTGGCACGCCTGAAGGGGCCATGACGGGGAGGGCCTTTGCGCTACGCCCCTCCCCGATAGGACGCCACGTCCTGCTCCGGCATGGTACCGGCCCCTTCCCAACCCCAACCTCCCGCCCGGCCGCATTCCGGCGTAGAAGGCGCCGACCCGTTCCGCCGAAAGGACCACGCGCATGACCCCGCCGCGCCTTGTCCCACCCATGCCGCCTCGGCCCGATGCCCCCCTGCCCCTGAGGGTCTTCCTGCGGACGCTGCGGACCAACGCCCTCATGATCTGGCACGCCGACGCTTATCGCCAGGACCTGGTGGCCCGCAAGTTCATGGGGCGGAACAACCTCCTGCTCAACGACCCCGAGGCCATCCACCATGTCCTGGTGGCCAATCCGGGGAACTACCGCCGCACCCCGGCCTCGATCCGCATCCTCCGCCCCATCACCGGCAAGGGCCTGCTGCTGTCGGAGGGGGAGAGCTGGCGTCTCCAGCGCCGGACCATCGCCCCTGCCCTCGCGCCGCGGGTCCTGCCCACCCTGTCCCCCCATATCGCCAGCGCGACCCGGGAAGCGGTCGGGATGATCGACCCCGGCGAACCGGTCGACCTGCTGGGGGCCATGCAGGGCCTGGCGCTGGACATCGCCGGGCGGACCATGTTCTCGCTCGAGATGCGCGCCCACGGTGCCGCCATGCGCCGGATGCTGACCGAGTTCGCGGTCAGCCACGCCCGCCCCCGCCTGCTCGACCTGCTGCTGCCGCCGAACATCCCCACCTTCCGCGACCTCGGCCGCCGCCGGTTCCAGACCCGCTGGATGGGCCTGATCGAGACCATCATGCGGCCCCGCCTCTCGGAACCCGTGCCAGACCAGCCGCGCGACCTGTTCGACCTGCTCCGCGCCGCGCGGGACCCGGAGACGGGGGCCGGCTTCTCCGACACCGAACTGCGGGACCAGGTCGCCACCATGATCCTGGCCGGGCATGAGACAACGGCCGTCGCCCTGTTCTGGACCCTGACGCTCCTCGCGCAGTCACCGGCCCATCAGGACCTGGTGGCGCGGGAGGTCGCGGGCCTCGACCTGTCCCCGCCCAACGCCCATGTCGCGCTGGCCGCCCTGCCCTACACCCGCGCGGTGCTGAACGAATCCCTGCGCCTGTTCCCCCCGGCCTTCACCATCGTCCGCGAAGCGGTCGGCCCGGACCGGATCGGCGTGACCGACATCCGCCGCAACGACGTGATCATGATCGCCCCCTGGGTCCTGCACCGGCACGCGGGCTATTGGACCGACCCCGACGCCTTTGACCCGACCCGCTTCCTGCCCGACGCGCCCCCGCCGCCCCGCTTTGCCTACCTGCCCTTCGGCGCCGGCCCGCGCATCTGCGTCGGCGCCCAGTTCGCCCTGACCGAGGCGGCGATCGCGCTGGCCACCCTGATCCAGGCGTTCTCGGTCCGCCTGGCCGAGGACCGGCCCGTGCTGCCGACCGCTGTGGTGACGACCCAGCCGGATCATGCGCCGCTGTTCCGCCTCATGCGGCGGTAGGCTGGGCTTGCTTCGCGCGAGACACCCCCGTCTCCGGCGTGATGGCGAAGTGGTCCATGTAGGGGCGGAACCGTTCGCGTTCCTGAGCCTCGACCAGCCCGTGATCCTCGAACCGGTAGGCCGGGTGGCGGTAGCCGCCGTTGGGGCGAGCGGCCACATAGGCGTCGATCGCGGCGGGCATCGTCGGAGGTTGGTCGATCCCGAAATGGCGGTAGACCCGGGCCACCGCCGCGTTGGGGTCTCGGATCAGGTCCAGATGGTGGATGTGGCAGATTGGCTCCGCGAAGGGCTGGGTGCGATCGGCCTCGACCATCCGCGCGGTTCCGTCGGCCCAGCGGTCGCTCTCGGCCCGCCCGATATGCGCGCGGTCGACATGGCGGACGAAGGGGCGGCGCAGCACCTCGGTCAATTGAGCGACGGACAGCAGGACCTTGATCGGGTCCCGGTGCACGAAGACGATCCGCGCGTCCGGGTAGACCTCCCGCAGCGCCTCCAAGGAGAACAGATGGTCCGGGCATTTCAGCACCCACCGTCCCCAGGGCTGGCGATCGAGGTGCCGCAGGAACCGCCGATGGAACGCATAGGCCGGCACGTGCCGATCGGCGCGGGCGTCCAGCCAGGCCCGGTAGCTCGGGACCAGGTAGTTCGTGTCCAGGCGCAGGCTGCGGAAGACATGGGCCGTGATGTCGCTGCATTCCTGCGGCGAGGTCGCGCGCAGGGGGTGCAGGCCGGCGAACTCGGGGGCGATCCGCTCGAACGCCCGTAACTGGCTTTCGACCGTGGCGATCCGCTTGTCGGGGCGGCCGTTTCCGGGGGGGAGGGGAAAGATCGTCTCCCACACCGCCGGGCCGCGGCTGGCCGGGTCCTCCAGCATCAGCCGGTGCAGGAAGGTGGTGCCGCTGCGGGGGAGGCCGGTGATGAAGATCGGGCGCTCGATCGGGCGTTGGGCGATGGCCGGGTCGCCGACTTCCCGCGCGCGCAGGCGCAGCAGGTTGGTCAGAAACCGCATCACGTCCCATTCCGTGGCGAAGCGGCCGAAGACGGTCAGGCTGCTTTCCCGCGTGCAGGCATCGAGGAACAGGCGCAGCGGTTGTTCGAAGCTGGTGTCCCCGAAGTCCTCGAACCCGGTCTGCCGCCGAGCCTTGGAGAGCAGGCGATCGACGGAGAAGGGGCGGTCGTGCAGGCCGAACAGGCCGGCGGCCTTGTCGGCGGCCTGAAGCAAGGCGGGGATCAGGGGCAAGGGGGACTCCTGGAGGGGGCGGGACGGGGTGCCGCCACGATGGCGTGGCGATTACCCCTGTGCCGGCCCTTTCCTCAAGGGGGGAGTCCTTTGGGGGGGAGTCCTTCCGGGGGGGTCAGGCCATTGCGCGGCTCCGGCGGCGGGCGGTGGCCACGCCGATCGCGCCGACGGCCAGAAGGGCGAGGGTGGCGGGTTCGGGGGCGGGGGTCTCAGTCACGGGGGTCAGGAGGTAGGCACGATTGGCGCTGTTTGCGACGATCTGGCCAGCGTCGTTGATGCCATATGCCTCCCTGAGGGTGATGATGCCGAAAAGCGGATCGGTTGGCGTTATCAAAGCATTGAGGTCGAGCATGTTGGAGCCGTCAAAGAGGAAGGCATGTTCGGCGGCGTTTCCAATGGTGTCGGATAGACCAGTGACGTACCCGCTGGCGTTGATGCCGTAGCCTCGGCTGTTGGTTCCCCCAAGGGTTCCAAGATCTCGCATGGAAGCGCCGTCATGGAGGAAGGCATGTAGAGCGGCGTTTCCAGCTGTGTAGGCGTAACCGGTGACGTGGCCACTAGCGTTGATGGCGTAGCCGGTGCTGTTCGTCCCCCCGAGCGTGCCCAGGTCTTGCATGGAGGAGCCGTCATAAAGGAAGGCGTGTCGGGCGGTATTGCCGCTGATGTCAGAAAAACCTGTGACGTGCCCGTTGTCGTTGATGCCTCGGCCGTCGCTATACGCCCCCCCGAGAGTACCGAGGTCTCGCATGGTTGAACCGTCATAGAGGAAGGCATGAATGGCGGCGTTGCCGGTGGTGTCGGCGAAACCTGTGACGTATCCGCTGGCGTTGATTCCAATGCCCCTGCTGTCTCTTCCTCCGAGGGTCCCAAGGTCATACATGGTCGAGTCACGATAGAGAAATGCGTGGTTGGCAGCATTGCCGGTGGTGCTGGCGAAACCTGTAACGTGTCCGCTGGCATTGATACCGTAGCCGAAGCTCCATACTGTTCCCCCGAGAGTGCCGAGGTTCTGCATGGCGGGGCCGCCATTGCGGAAGGCGTATATGGCGGCGTTGCCGGTGGTCCATGAACCACCCGTGACGAGGCCACTGGCGTTAATGCCGTGGCCGTAGCTGCCTGCCCCCCCTAGGGTACCGAGGTCCGTGACCGTGTAGGTTGGTGCTGCAACAGCCAGAGGAGTCATCAGTGTAACGCCGACAAAAAAGACAAAACCACGAAAGCGATCCACCAAGACCATAGCCTCTCTCCACTTTCCTGCATGGGCTACTATATCGACAACGGAATCGTAATTATAGAATCACGAGAATCAGTAGTCGGTCAAGATGCGGGGGCAGATGCCATTTCGTTCGCCGTTCTATTTCGTCGCTTCAGATCAGTTGATTGGACCCTTCGCCCGCATTCGGAACATCATTGATTTTCTGTCGAAAGAGCGCCGCGCAATAGTCTACCCGCCGCCCTCGGCGCTCGCCCATCGTCTACATTGATCATCCGATCCGAAGCCGCCCCCGGTCACCCCCACCGCCGGCGAGTCTCGCGCGGACGCAGTCACCCTCCGCCGCCCCCTCGGTCCCGGTCACCTGCCACGGCGGAGGGTGGATCGTGCGCCAAACCCCGGGGCGATAGCCGCGGGCCGGCGGGCGCCAGCGCGTGGCACGCGCGGCCTCTCCCTTGATACGGCGCGGCATGGCGCTGGCCTTAGGGTAGGATTGCAGGTCGGCCTCCACCCGGTTGTGTTCCCCCACCTCCAGGTTCCGCGCCTGGTTCAACAGCCGAGCGGTCGCCTGCAAGGCGTGAATGAGGCGGAAGAAGTGCTGGCCCTCGGCGGTGTGGAGCCCGTGCGTCGTGGCCTTGGCGCGCAGGACATCGCGCCCTGCCACGGTCCGCGCGCCAGTGCTGGCCCCGCCATGCATCCGGCAGCGGCCGTTCCGCATCGCCGGTTGCCGGCAGGACAGGCCCGCGCGGGTGCGGGCGCCGCAGCAGGGCAGCGTCCTCAGGTCCCGCCGAGGGTTGCCGTTGCGCAGCGGTCCGGACCGGCCGGACGCCGGTTTCTCACCGGGCATGGGGTCGTGGCGGGTGGAAAAAAGCGCGGCGATGGCCGCGGACACCGCTTCCTCACCGGGCATGGGGTAAGGCCATACGACATTCCCCCTCTCCCCACTGGGGAGAGGGTCGGGGTG
>CANJSR010000309.1 GCA_947476855.1 Acetobacteraceae bacterium | reverse complement strand
ACGAACGGCCCGCATCGGCCGGTCAGCAGGGAGAGTTCACATGTCCCAGGTTTCACGCCGCACGCTTCTGGGCGGGATGGCGGCCGCCACGCTCGCTACTCCCGCGATCGCCCAGGGTGCCCCCCTGAAGCTGGGCCTGATGCTGCCTTTCTCCGGCACCTTCGCCGTGTTGGGTGAGAACATCGCCGCCGCGATCGAGCTGTGCCTGAAGGAAAACGGCGGCAAGATGGGCGGAAGGACGGTCACGATCGTCAAGGTCGACGACGAATCCGATCCCTCCAAAGCGCCGGTCAACGTCAACCGCCTGCTGGGGCGGGAGAATGTGGATGCCATGATCGGCACCGTCCATTCCGGCGTGGTGATGGCCCTGGTGCAGGCGGCGCGCGACAAGGAAGTGCCGCTTATCATCCCCAATGCCGGCAACGTCGCGGCCACCCGCGACCTGTGCTCCCCCTACGTGTTCCGGTCGTCGTTCAGCAACTGGCAGCCGGCTTATGGCATGGGCAAGGCGCTGGCCTCCCAGGGCGTGAAGAAGGCGGCCTGGGTCACCTGGGACTATGCGGCCGGCAAGGAATCGGGCGAAGGCTTCCGCGATGGTCTGAAATCCGGCGGCGCCGAACTGACCCATGTGCTGACCCTGCCGTTCCCCGAGGCGAATTTCCAGCCGATCCTGGCCCAGCTTCCGGGCCTCGGCGTCGACGCGGTCGGCTCGTTCTTCGCCGGCGGCGGGGCCGTGCAGTTCGTCAAGGACTACGCCGCGGCCGGCCTACGGGCGAAGCTGCCTCTGTGTGGTTCAGGCTTCCTGACCGAGGGCGTGCTGAAGGCCCAGGGCGCGGCGGCCGAGGGCATCCAGACCGCATTGCATTACGGCGACGGCCTCGACAATCCCAAGAACGTTGCCTTCCGCGTCGCGTTCAAGGCGATGACTACGCGGGACGCCGATGTCTATGCCGTGCAAGGCTATGACGCGGCACAGATGCTGATGGCCGGCCTCGCCGCGACCAAGGGCGATGCATCCGCCATCAAGCCGCTGGCCGCCGCCATCCGGGCCGCCAAAATCGACAGCCCGCGCGGCACCTTCACCCTGTCGCCCAGCCACAATCCGATCCAGACCATCTGGCTGCGCGAAGCCCGCAACGGCGAAAACAAGGTGATCGGCCCGGCCGCCGGCGCGCTCGCCGATCCCGGCACCGGCTGCAAGATGCCGGCATGACCATGGACGCCTTCGACCCCGCCGCCCACCGCATGGTCCCTGGCCAGCGCTGGTTCGACGATTTCACGGTGGGGGAGCGCTTCCTGCTCCCCAGCCGCACCATGACCGATGCCGTCTTCCTGGCCTTCCAGGGTGCCAGTGGCGATAATCACCCGGTCCATTATGACGTCGAATACTGCAAGACGCGCGGCATGCCCGGCCTGCTCGCCCACGGCCTGCAGACCCTGGCGCAGACCGCGCCCGGCGCTGGCCTGTTTCCGTTTCTTGTCGAAGACTGCCTGGTCGGCTTCATCGAGCAGTCCAGCAAGTTCCTGAAACCGGTCTTCTCCGGCGATACGCTCTACAGCGCGCTGGAAATCGACGAACTCACCCCCGGCCGGACCACCGGCGTGCTGGGCTTCCGCACCACGATCCACAACCAGCGCCGCGAACTGGTGCTGGAGGGGCGGCAGCGCTACCTCCTTCGCCGCCGTCCTTCGGTCGGATGACGAAATTACAAAATTTTTCGGCTTCGCACCCAGTTTGCCCAATTTTGCCATTTTCCCGCCACGACTCCCGATCATGCTCCATCTCGTAAAAGGAGTTCGGCGGGGTCGACATGGCACGCAAGAGCAACCGGATGCACCCCGGAACGGTGCTGCGAGAAGAATTCATGGAACCGATGCACCTGGACGCTGATCGTCTGGCGCAGGCGCTTGGGGTTCCGCCCTCCCAGATCACGCCGGTCCTGGCGGATCAGGAGCCTCTGACATCCGACCTGGCCCTGCGCCTGGCCCGCTGCTTCCGCGGCACCAGCCCGCAGTTCTGGCTCGGCCTGCAAACCGCCTTCGACCTGTCGGTCGCCCAGGCCCGCTTCGGCGCCGAGATCGCGAAGCTGCAACCTTTGGCCGCTTAAGGCCTCAGGCCTTCCGCTCAGGCCGCAGCATCCACAGGATCGCGGCGGCCTGCAGCACCACCGTCAGACCCATGGCCCAGCCATAGGCGACGGGACTCCAGCCATCATTGGCGGTGCGGGGCCACAGATCCAGTATCCAGCCAATGATGTTCTGGAGAAAGAACACCGTCACCAGCATCGTGAAGTTCAGCGCCGTGCCCACGCGTCCGGCAAGCTCCGGCCCGAATCGCTGGCCCACGGCGGCATAGCCCGCGGGGCCGGCTGAACTCAGGAACGAAAAGGCGAACCAGGTCGCCCCGATCGCCACCGGATGCGGCGACGGCACCCAGATCAGCAGGATCTGCACCAGCAGCAGCCCGCCCATCGCGATATAGGGCACCGTCATCGCGCTGTAGCCGATCCGCTGCAGATACGACGCGCATTGTCCGGTCAGCAGGCTGCCCGCGGTCATGCCCGCCATGCAGGCCATCAGCAGGCCGGCCCGCATCTCATCCTCGAACCCGCCCACGTCGCGCAGCCACGGCCCGGCCCATAGCCCGCCATAGGTGAAGTTCATCCCCGACAGCAGCGCGATCGCCGGGGCATAGCGCAGGCAGGCCGGGTGCTTGAACAGGCGCGCGAACTCGACAACCTGTTGCCCCAGGCGCTTGCGGACCGGACGCTCCCCCGGTGGTTCGGGCACACTCAGTGTGATCCAGACCGAGATCGCCAGTGAAATCCCGGCAAACACCCAGAACACGCCGCGCCAGCCGAACAAGGGCACAAGCTGCTGCGCCGGCAGGGTCGCGGCCAGCCCGCCGAAGGAGGCGACGAAGACGCCCAACCCCGTCATCGCGGCGACCCGGTGGCGCGGCACCCATTGGGAATGCGCGGTCAGCATGGCGATCATGCCCACGCTGATGCCGATGCCGGTGATGAAGCGCCCGATCGCCAGGGTGATCACGCTGTCCGACATCGCGCAGATGCCAAATCCCACGGCGGCCACCAGCGCCAGCACCCGCTGCACCCGCCCAACGCCGAACATGTCCAGCGCCAGCCCGACCGGCAACTGCGACAGCGCATAGGAAAAGAAGAAGGTGGCCGACAGCATCCCAAGCTCGGTCGCCGTCAGGTCGAATTCAAGCGCGAGCAGGGGGCCGATGGTCGCGATCAGCGCCCTGGCCGCCTGGTTGAGGAAATTCAGCCCCGACAGCGGCAGGGTCACACGCAGAAAGACCGGCATGCCCATCGTCTAGCCGTTACGCGGCGGCGAGTCACCCGGGCGCGCCATGCATCCCCCGCTTGCCTGAAACCGCCTTGTGCGCCAACCATCGGGGCAGTCGACGCTAGGGAACGAAACACCATGGAACTGACCGCCGCGCAGCGCGCCCAATTCGAACGCGAGGGCTTCCTTGTGTTCCCCGACCTGTTCTCGGCCGCCGAGGTCGCGGTCATGCGCCAGGAAGTCGAACGCCTGTCCAAGATCCAGGCGGAAGAGGTCGTCCGCGAACACACCGGCGGCGTGAAGGCCCTGTTCCGCGTGCACGAGGATGATGGCGTCACCGCATCGGCCCCGTTCCGCGCTTTGGTCCGCACCCCGCGGGTGCAGCGGCCGGTGCGCCAGGTCCTCGGGACCGAGGAAATCTACGTCTACCACACCAAGATCAACGCCAAGCCCGCGATCGAGGGCACGCATTGGATGTGGCATCAGGACTACAACTCCTGGAGCAAGGACGGTTGCCCCACCCCCAACATGGCAACCTTCAACGTCATGCTGAACGACACGACCGAGTTCAGCGGCGGTCTCTACATGCTGCCCGGGACGCATCGCCTGGGGCTGCTGGAGTCGGTGATGGATACATCGACCGGCTACAAGCTCTGGACCATCCCGAAGGAGAAGATGATCGAGGTCCTGCGCGCTTCCCCCCCGGTCGTGCCGGTCACGGGCAAGGCGGGGACGGCGGTGCTGTTCCATTGCAACGTGCTGCATGCCTCGGGTCATAATCTCTCGGCCGAGGACCGCTGGCACATCTATATCTCGTGCAACGCCTCGGCCAACGCGCCGGCCTTTGGGCCGCAATCCCGGCCGGATTGGGTGACCTCGCGCAACACCGGCCCGCTGCCGATGGAAGCCGACAGCGCGATCGTGAAGGCGGCCTGACCGATGGCGATGAAACTCTGGCACCAAAGCTTCACCGTCCTGGGCGATCTGCCGGGCTATGAGGACGCGATGCGCGGCCATCTGTCCAAGGTGCTGCGTCCGGATACCGAGGTCGTGTTCCATGGCCAGGCGGAGGGGACCTACCCCTCCAACTACCCCGGCGACGATATCGGTTATGGCTACACCTTCTGGATCCACGGCAACCAGTGGATCGCCGCGGGACGCGCGGCCGAGGCGCAGAAATTCGACGCCTTCGCCATGTGTACCCTGCCGAACCCGATGCTGCGGGAAGCGCGGTCGCTCATCGATATCCCCGTGATCGGCATGGGCGAAACCTGCTGCCATCTGGCAACGATGTTCGGGCAGCGTTTCGCGATCATCCTGTTCATCGACCGCATGATTCCGATGTATCAGGAGCAGGTCCGCAACTACGGCCTGACCGATCGTTGCGCGGGCGTCGTTGCCTCCGGCCTGAAGTTCGCCGATGTGCTGCCGGCCTACGAGAACCCTGGCCCGCTGATCGAGAAGTTCCAGGAAGTCGCCCGCCGCGTCATCAAGGAAACCGGCGCCGACGTGATCATTCCGGGCGAGGTGCCGCTGAACCTGTTGATGGCCCGGAACGGCATCAACCGTGTCGATGACGTGCCGATCATCGATGGCCTGGGCAGCACGATGAAGATGGCCGAACTGATGGTCGACCTGTATCGCGCCACCGGCATCCGCCACAGCCGCCACGGCTGGTTCAACTCGGTCCCTAGCCAGGAACGGGTGGACCAGGTGGGCGCGTTCTACGGCGTGGATCGGTTGAAGTTCTGACCTGACGCCTTCGTGGGGTCCCACCGTCATCCTGTGTAACCACCGTCATCCCCGCGCCCCCCATCGTCATCCCCGGCCTTGTGCCGGGGACCAACCACCGCACCCACGCTGACCCGACCCGCCGGCCACAAAGGACAAGAATGAACACCGAAACAGACATCATCGTGGTCGGCGCCGGAGCGGCCGGCCTCGCCGCCGCCCTGACCGCGGCCGATGCCGGCGCCCAGGTCCTGTTGTTGGAAAAGATGCCATCCCCCGGCGGATCGTCACGCATCTGCGGCGGCCTGCTCGCCTTCGCCGGCACCAACATCCAGCAGGCCCATGGCATCGAGGATTCCAGCGAACTTCTGTTCCAGGACCTCATGGAAGTCGGCCGGCACGAAAACGATCCCGCCATCGTCCGCGCCTATACCGACAACCAGCTTGCCACCTATCAATGGCTGAGCGGTCTGGGCGTCCAGTTCTCCCCCCGCCCCGATGCGTCCTCCGGCCAGTCGGTGCCGCGCTGCCATGTCGTCGATCCCGATGCCATGATCAACGTCATGGCGGGCCACGCGTCGCGCCACGCCAACATCGAATTCGTAACCGGAGCCTCGGCCAAGCGCCTGCTGCGCGACGGCAACCGTGTCACCGGCATCCGGATCGACCAGGACGGCCGCACCACGGATGTCACCGCCCGCCGCCAGGTCGTGCTGACCGCCGGTGGTTTCACCCGCAACGCCGAACTCCTGAAGACCTTCGTGCCGAAGCAGGCCAAGGCCTGGGTCTCGGGCGGGGAAGGCAACACCGGCGACGGGTTGCTGATGGCTTGGCAGATGGGCGCCGGCGTGCGTGACGTCGCGTATATCCAGGGCACCTTCGGCAAGCACCCGACGAACCACACCTGCCGCCACAGCCTGCTGGCCGTCTACAAGGGCGCGATCGCCGTCAACCTCCAGGCCCGCCGCTTCGTCGACGAATCCCTCTCCTACAAGCTGCTAGGCACCGCCTCCCTGGAACAGGACGGCGACCACACCTGGCAGATCTTCGACCAGCCGATCTATGATTCGCATGAGGAGGAGGTGT
>CANJSR010000308.1 GCA_947476855.1 Acetobacteraceae bacterium | reverse complement strand
GCGAGAAGCCCGGCCTGTTCTGGGGCATGATCGCGTCGATGTGGATCGGCAACGCGATGCTGATCTTCTTCAACCTGCCCATGGTCGGGATCTGGGTGAAGATGCTGACCGTGCCCTACCGGCTGCTGTCGATCGCCATCCTGTTCTTCTGCTGCATCGGGGTCTACAGCCTGAACAACTCGGCCGAGGAGGTGTTGCTGATCACCTTCTTCGGGTTCGTCGGCTATGTCTTCGTCAAGCTGAACTGCGAGGCGGCGCCGATGCTGCTGGGCTTCATCCTGGGCCCGATGATGGAAACCTATCTGCGGCGCGCGATGCTGCTGTCGCGCGGCGATCCGATGGTGTTCCTGGAACGGCCGCTCAGCCTGGGCTTCCTGATCGCCGCCGCCGTCCTGCTGGTGATCATCATCCTGCCCAATATCCGCAAGGCGCGCGAAACCGCTTTCGTGGAGTAAGCGATCCGCCCCGTCCGGCCCCAGGCCGGGTGGGGCGGAACACCGCTGGCGCTCTGCCCTTTGGGTGGATCAGCGCCAGCACAAAACGTGGACAACAGCCTTGCGGGCGGCGTCATTGCCGCCCGTTTGTTGTTTCCAGTCCTCCTGTTCCGGCGCTTCCCGCCGCAGGAAGGCGCCGATGTCCTTGCTGTCCGGTCCGATCGCGATCCCCGATGGCCGCCGGTCCGCCGGGTCGGGGCGCAGGATCGTGCCCTTGATCAGCCCTACGACCTCTCCATCCTCGGTCACCACCGGCCCGCCGCTGAAGCCTGGCCGCACGCCGCCGGCCTCGATCCACAGGCCCGGATTGTCCACCCAGTTCGCCAGTTTCCGCAGGTCGGGGCGCGCTCGGCCGGTGGCTTCGGAGGGGATCAGCGCGTCGCCCTGGGCCGGGTAACCGTATACGACCAGGTCTCCGTTTCCTGCCCGCTCGGTGAGCGACAGCAAGGCCGGCGGACGCACCGGCGCGCGCAGCAGGGCCAGGTCCTGGCCTGTGTCGGTGGCGACGATCCGGGCCGGGGTCTTGGGCAGGTGGCGGGAGACGACCTGGGTGCTGTCGCAGCCGTCGACGACATGGGCCGCGGTCAGGATCGTCCCGTCCTGACCGATGAAGAATCCGGTGCCACTGATGTTGCCCGGCGGGGCATTGCGGGGACGGGGTTGCTGGCCCGGGGCGGAGGGGTGGATGACATTGGGCAGCATCGCGATCCGCCGAACGCCGGCGTTCGGTTCGGCCGGACGGATGATCGCGGGCAGAGGGGCAGGCGGGGCGCCAGGCCCGGTGACCAGCGGCGGCGGTGTCCGGGGCGTTACCACGACCGGCGGCGGCGGTTCGGCCGGTGCGGGCGCGACGTCCTCGGTGAGCAGCAGGGCGACGGCAAGGCCCAGCCCGCCCAGGGTGAACCCGATCGTCAGCCCCATGATGTCCGGCAGTTCCAGCCGCATCGTCGGTGTTCGCCGTCCCCACACTGGTGGCGGGACGGAACGCCCCGCGCCGGAGGCTTCATGGCAGGGGGCGTCTTGCAACCGGGTTACGGCCGAGGCCCGGGCGTGGGCCCGCAACCCGTCCGGTTGCCGGGGCTTGCGTTCGGGCTTCCCTTGGGCGACCCTTGGCCCATATCCATGACCACGCAGAAAAGTGGGGAGCCCATGACCGACTCGACCATCGTGACTGATTCCGTAAAGCGCTTCAAATGGATCGGCACGCGGCCGATCCGCCCCGACGGCGTGCCGAAGGTGACCGGTCGGGCGCAATATGGCGCCGACCTGAAGCTGCCGGGCATGCTGTATGGGAAGGTGCTGCGTTCTCCGCACGCCCACGCGCGCATCCTGTCGGTCGATACCTCGGCCGCCGAGAAGCTGCCGGGCGTGAAGGCCATCATGACGGCCGCCGATCTGCCGCAGCAGAAGTTCGACTATATCGGGCCGGAGCGTGTCGCCCAGAATTTCTGGCACATCACCCGCAACATCATGGCGCGTGAGAAGGCCCTGTACGAAGGCCATGCGATCGCCGCCGTGGCCGCCACGTCGATGTCGATCGCCGAGGAAGCCTGCGCCCTGATCAAGGTCGAATATGAGGTGCTGCCGCACGTCATCGACGTCGATGACGCGATGAAGCCCGGCGCGCCCTTGCTGTTCGAGGACATGATCACCCGCGGCGTCGAGCCGGC
Source organism: Acetobacteraceae bacterium (assembly GCA_947476855.1). The sequence goes on along the minus strand of CANJSR010000308.1, from coordinate 3,967 downwards.
GCCGACCACGCCGTCCAACGTCTCCAAGCGCCTGGAATTCGGCATCGGCGACGTGGCGAAGGGCTTCTCGGAAGCCGACATCGTGATCGAGCACGAGTTCAAGACCGCCGCCGTCCATCAGGCCTACATCGAACCGCATGCCTGCGTGGCGAAGTACGAGGCCGATGGCCAGTGCGAGATCTGGTCGTCCAGCCAGGGCCATTTCGCGATGCGTGCCCTGACGGCACAGATCATCGGCGCCAAGATCAGCGACCTGCGCGTGACCCCGGCGGAAATCGGCGGCGGCTTCGGCGGCAAGACCGTGACCTATCTGGAACCCGTCGCCGCGACGCTGTCGAAGAAGTCCGGCCTGCCGGTCCGCGTGATGATGACGCGGGAAGACTGCTTCCGCGGTTCCGGCCCGACCTCGGGCGCGTCGATGTGGGTGAAGATCGGCCTCAAGAAGGACGGCACCTTCACCGCCATGGATGGGGTCTTCAAGTTCCAGGCTGGTGCTTTCCCGGGTTCGCCGGTGATGAACGGCTGCCTGTGCGCCTTCGCGCCCTATGACGTGCCGAACCAGCATGCCGTGGGGTATGACGTCGTCTCCAACCGCCCGAAGGCCGCCGCCTATCGCGCGCCTGGCTCGCCGATCTCCGCCTTCGCGGTCGAGAGCGTGATCGACATGTGCGCCAAGGCGATCGGGATGGACCCGCTGGAACTGCGGGCGAAGAACGCCTGCCGCATCGGCACGCCGACCATCGCCGGCCCCAAGCATGCCCATGCCGGCTACTATGAGACGGTGAAGGCCCTGATGGACCACCCGGCCTACCAGGTGAAGCTGGGTCCGAACCAGGGCCGCGGCGTTGCCTCCGGCTATTGGTTCAATGGCGCCGGCGAAAGCTCGGCCACGATGCAGGTCAACGCCGACGGCACCGTGCTGGTGGCGACCGGCAGCCCGGACATCGGTGGGTCCCGCGCGTCGATGGCGATGATGGCCGCCGAGACGCTGGGCGTGGACTACAACGTCGTCCGCGCGATCGTCTCCGACACCGGCAACATCGGCTACACCCATGTCACCGGCGGGTCGCGCGTGACCTTCGCCACCGGCATGGCGGTGGTGAACGTGACGAAGGTCGTGATCAAGGATCTTTGCAAGCGGGCGGCGATCCTGTGGGACGTCGATCCGGAAGGCGTGATCTGGGAAGACGGCTTCGCCAAGCCGGCGGGCGCCAATGTCGGTGACTTCAAGCCGCTGTCGCTGCGCGAGATCGCGGCCAAGGCGGCGGCGACCGGCGGGCCGATCACCGCGTCCTCCGGCGTGAACGCCGGCGGCCAGGCCCCTGGCTTCGCCACGCAGTTCTGCGATGTCGAGGTCGATCCGGAAACCGGCAAGGTCACGATCCTGCGCTTCGTCGCGGCCCAGGACGTCGGGCGGGCGATCCATCCCTCATACGTCGAGGGCCAGATCCAGGGTGGTGTCGTGCAGGGCATCGGCTGGGCGTTGAGCGAGGAATACATCTACAACGCCAAGGGCCAGCTCGATAACCCGGGCTTCCTCGACTATCGCTGCCCGGTCGCCTCGGATCTGCCGATGATCGACGCGGTGCTGGTCGAAGTGCCGAACCCGACGCACCCCTATGGTGTGAAGGGCGTGGGTGAGGTCTGCATCTGTCCGCCGATGGCCGCGATCGCCAACGCGATCGAGAATGCCATTGGCCTGCGGATGACGGAGCTGCCGATGTCTCCGCCGAAGGTGCTGGAAGCCTTGTCGGCGAAGGGCTGATCCATGACCGTACGGGTTGCGTTCACCTCGGGCTTCGCGCGCCGCTATACCGGCGGCACGCGGGATTTCGATATCGAGGCACGCAACCTGCGCGGCGTGGTGCGGGAAATGGACCGGTTGTTTCCAGGGCTGGCGCATGCGCTGGAGGAGGAGACAACCGTCGCCATCGATGGCGAGCTGTATGAGATCGACTTCACCCAGCCGGTGAAGGATGGTGGTGAGGTGTTCTTCATTCCGAAGATCGAGGGGGGTTAGGGGCGCCTGTTGTCCCTCTTTCCATGCGCGTAACGGGAGGCTGCTGTTACCGACATCATCGACAAGCCCATTACCGCCGGCCAGTTGCCCCCGGACTTGCGTGGCGACCTGCCGCCTGACACCCCTGTGCTGCTGACCGTTCGGCAGGTGACCGTCAACGGGTTCACCGCGGCCGAGGAGGCCGCGATCCTGGCGGCCGAGGCGGATGTCGCCTCCACCTCCTACCGCCCGGTGAAGGATGTCCTGGCCGACCTCCGCGCCGTGATTGATGAAGCTTAGATACGCGCGTCGCTTCATCGCGTCGCTGCGCCCGCTGCCACCCGCCGAGAAGCGCGCCGTCCTCCAGACCCTGGAATAGTTCGTCGAGAACCGGACCGCTGCGGAACTCTCCAACCATGCCTTGCAGGGTGCCATGGCCGGCAAGCGGGCGATCGCCGTCGATGGGGACCTGCGGATCGTCTTTACGGAACGGGATGCCTATGCCGAGGTGACTCTTCTCGATGTCGGCGGCCACCTGACGGTCTATCGGCTCTGACCCCTCCCACCTCCACCAATTCCCCCCTATCCTCCGCCCAGACCCGGGAGGAGACCCACCCCATGACCTTCGATTTCACCAACAAGCGCGCCGTCATCTGTGGCGGCAGCCGCGGCATCGGCCGCTCCATCGCCCTCGGCCTGGCCGCAGCCGGCGCCGATGTCTCGATCTGCGCCCGTGGCGCCGAGACACTGGAACAGACCCGCACCGAGATCGCCGCCCTCGGCCGCAAGGCCCATGCCGGCGCCGCCGACCTCGGCAACGCCGACGCCCTCAAATCCTACATCGCCGACGCGGCCACCGCGCTCGGCGGCATCGACATCCTGGTCAACAACGCCTCCGCCTTCGGCTCCACGGATGATGAGGCCGGGTGGATGTCCTCCATGGCCATCGACATGATGGCAATCGTCCACGCCACCCATGCCGCCCTGCCATTCCTGAAGGAGTCGAAGGGTTCGGTCATCAACACCTCCTCCGTCTCCGCCCTCCGCTCCGCCGCCCGCCAGCCGCCCTATGGCGCGATCAAGGCCGCCGTCATCCACTACACGAACACCCAGGCCGCCATGTACGCGCGCGACGGCATCCGGGTGAACGGCGTCGCCCCCGGCTCCATCGAGTTCCCAGGCGGCGTCTGGGACCGCCGCAAGACCGAGGCACCGCGTCTTTACAACGCCGTTCTGAACTCCATCCCCTTCGGCCGCCTGGGATACCCCGAGGAAGTGGCGAATGTGGTCATGTTCCTGGCCTCCCCGCTCGCATCCTGGGTGACCGGCCAGACGATCGTTGTCGATGGCGGCCAGATGCTCTGAACCTGGGGCCGCGACGCTGGCCAACCCGTCCGAACCATGGCTAGGATGACGCAATCAAACGGGACGAAACGCATGGCTGAACGAACACTGCGCGGAAAGACCGCGATCGTCGGGATTGGCGAGACGACCTACTACAAGCACGGCCAGTCGCCGGACAGCGAGTTCAAGCTCGCGCTCCAGGCCGTGGTGAATGCCTGCAAGGACGCCGGCATCAACCCGAAGGAGGTCGATGGCTTCGCCTCGTACGGCAACGACCGGTCGGAGGCCGGGCGCCTCGCCGCCGCGTTGGGCATCAACGAACTCCGCTTCTCCAACATGTTCTGGGGCGGTGGCGGCGGTGGCGTCTGCGGCGCGGTCGGCAATGCGGCCGCGGCGGTCGCGACCGGCATGGCCGATTGCGTGGTGGCGTTCCGCTCCCTCGCGCAGGGCCAGTACCAGCGCTATGGCCGCAGCGGCGGCGCGCCCTTGGCATCCGGCGATGACGCGTTCCTGTTCCCCTACGGCATCATGTCGCCGGCGCAACGCTTCGCCATGAAGGTCACGCGCTTCATGCATGACCATGGCATCAAGCAGGAAGCGCTGCGGGCGATCTCGCTCGCCTGT
>CANJSR010000307.1 GCA_947476855.1 Acetobacteraceae bacterium | reverse complement strand
GGGCCGGGACTGACCCGGCCCTGAATGCCTGATCCCGGAAGGGCCAAGATGCCGATCGCATTGGAAATCGTCAGCCCGGAGCGCCTGCTGCTCTCCCGTTCGGTTGACATGGTCGTGATCCCCGCGGCCGAGGGTGACATGGGCGTGCTGGAAGGCCACACGCCGATGATCGTCACCCTGCAAGGCGGCCAGATCACGCTGTATGACGGTGAAACCGTGGCGGAGCGCCTGTTCGTGGTCGGCGGGTTCGCCGAGATCACGGCCGATCGCTGCACCGTGCTCGCCAACGAAGCCCTGCCGGTCGCGGACCTGAGCAAGGACGACGCCGACCGCCGCCTGCAGGAGGCCGAGGCCGAATACAACGAACTGCATGGCGCGGATATCGAGGACCAGTTGCTGGCACTCGACAGGGTTCATGCCGCGCGGTCCATGGTCGAAAGCGCCGAGATGCTGCTGACCGGGTCGCGGTAGCCCATCCGACATCGACGACGACAAGGGCTGCGGTGACGCCGGCCCTTTTCGATTCCGGCCAAAATCCGTCATCCTGGGCTCGTCCCGGGACCAATCGCGGCACCGTGCTGGGGATGGTCCCGGGACAAGGCCGGGGATGACGGGGGTGGAAGGTCGGAGGCCCCCCCAAACACCCCTCACCCAGCCCTTGCCAACAACCGCATCCGGCCTTCATCTGTGTCAACCAGACCAGGAGTCCACGATGCCGCAACTTTCGGTGCTCGACCAATCCACGGTCGTGTCAGGCCGATCGCCCGACGCCTCGATCCGGGAGAGCATCCGCCTGGCCCAGCATTGCGAGGCCCTGGGCTACAACCGCTATTGGTGCGCCGAACACCACAACTCCGCCTCCCAGGCCGGGACCGCGCCGGAAATCCTGATCAGCGCCATCGCCGCGATGACCCACCGCATCCGCGTCGGATCAGCCGGGGTCATGCTGCCGCATTACTCGTCCCTGAAGGTTGCCGAACAGTTCCGCGTGCTGGAAGCCATCGCGCCCGGCCGCATCGACCTCGGCCTGGGACGGGCGCCGGGGTCCGACGGCCGCACCGCCTATGCGCTGAACCCCCAGGCCGAAACCGCGGCCGAACATTTCCCCGCCCAGGTGCGCGACCTGATGCACTGGCTGGCCGGCCAGAAACTGGTGGAGGGGCATCCCTTCCGCGACATCATCGCCCAGCCCGCCAGCCCCACCATGCCCGAGGTCTGGGTCCTGGGCAGTTCCGACTATGGCGCGCAGGTCGCGGCCTATTTCGGCCTGCCCTTCTGCTTCGCCCATTTCATCTCCGACGGCCGCGGAGCCGAACAGGCGCTGTCGATCTACCGGGAAACCTACCGCCCCAGCGAACGCCACCCCACGCCCTATGGCGCCGTCTGCGTCTGGGCGATGGCCGCGGCCACGCAGGCCGAGGCCGAACACCTGATCATGTCCCGCGCCGTCTCCCGCCTCTGGCGCGACAAGGGCATCTTCGCCCCCCTGCCCTCCCCCGAGGAAGCGCTCGCCGAAACCTTCTCGGACGGTGAACAGGCGCGCCTGGAGCGGATCAAGGACCGCGCGATCTGGGGCACCCCGGATGTCGTGGGCGCGCGCCTGCGGGAACTCGCGGCGTCCTGTGGCGTGGAGGAGGTCGCCATGCTGACGACCGTCCATGACCCCGAGGCTCGGCGGATGTCCTACACCCTCATGGCGCGCGAATTCGGCCTAGGGGCGCCAGACGTTTCCGCCGCTCGCCATGCCGCGGACTGACCCGCCGGCCCGCCAGACCTGGTAGCGGTAGATCGCCCAGGCGATCACCGCCGCGCCAAGGGCGATCGGCAGGATGATCATGGCCAGCCAGAGGGCCACCGCGGCAATCGCCACGCTGCCCGCGAGGACCGCAATCAACACGGCCCATACCAGGATCCGGTTCAGGACCGGCGGCTTCGGCGGTCGGGGCGGCGTGCGGAACTCGCCCTCGATCGTCATGTCCAGTTCGGGTGATCTGTCGCGCATGCCCAACAAGGTGGACCGCCCCGCCGCCCTGTTCAAGACCAGGAACTGCGGCTCTAATGTTAACGATCAGTCAGAAGGGAGTGCGCCATGAAGGTCGGTCTGTTTCTCAACACCCAGTTCCCCGAGGGGACCAACGTCGTGGACCGCGTCCCCGAGATGGTCACCCAGGTGAAGGCGGCCCGCGATGCCGGGTTCAAGTCATTGTGGTTCCCGCATCACTGGCTGACGCATCCGATGCAGATGCTGTCGATCGTGCCGACCATGGGCTATATCGCCGCCCACGCGCAGGGCATGACGATCGGGCCGAACATCCTGATCCTGCCGCCGCAGAACCCGATGCATGTGGCCGAGGAATCGGCGACGCTCGATGTCCTGACCGGCGGCAACTACGTCCTCGGCCTCGGCCTTGGCTACCGCCAGCCGGAATTCACCGCCTTCGGGATTTCCCAGACCGAGCGGGCGGCCCGCTTCAATGAGCAGATCGGCCTGATGAAGCGCCTCTGGACCGAGGACCGGGTGGATCACGAGGGCAAGTTCTACACGGTCAAGGACGCCGGCATCAGCCTGAAGCCGGCGCGCGCCGGTGGGCCGCCGCTGTATATCGCGGGCCAGGCCGATGTCTCGGTCCGGCGTGCCGCGCGCATCGGCGATGCCTGGCTGATCGTCAACAGCAGCGGCCTGTCGAAGACCGCGCCGCTGATGAAGACCTACAAGGCCGCGCTGGCCGAATACGGCCGCACCCCGATCGACTACCCGATCACGGTCGAGTGCTATGTCGGCGCCAACAACGCGACCGCGCATGAGGAATGCCGCGGGCCGCTGCAATACAAGTACAACGCCTATGCCGCCTGGGGCCTGCAGGGCCGGCAGACGGAAACGAGCTTCGAGGACTTCGCGCGCGACAAGTTCATCATCGGCGACAAGGTCGCCGTGAAAGAAGAAATCGCCCGCTACCACGAGCTGCTCGGCGTCGACCACTTCATCATGCGCTGCCAGTGGCCGGGCCTGCCGGTCGAGAAGACGCTCGAGTCGATCAAGCGTCTGGGCGAAATCTTCGCCTGAACAGCGAAGGCGGCGGAGAGAGGTCTCTCTCCGCCGCCCGGTGCTACTTGCCCTCGGCCGCAATCCAGGGGTCGATACAGCCGCCCCGGCCGCGGCGATACACCACCAGCCCGTCGAAGGCGTCGATCCGGACATAGCGCGACCAGGCACGGGCGAAGGCGGGGTCGGAGGCGCTGAGGATCGCGATGTAATCCGTCCCCTCCCGCGTATCGACCACGGCGATGTCCGGGCAGCCGGTCAGGAAGTCGTGCACGACCCAGCGCGCGACGGGCCAATCGCGGGAGGTCTGGGGATCGAAGCGGGCGCGCCACAGCTCCCCCTTCAAGGCCCACATCGAGTCGAAGCGGGACGCCCACTCGACGCCGGTGTTGTTCACCACCGGGAACCCGAGAGCGATCCATTCCGAGAAGGCCAGATAGCTGCGGGCCTTTTCCTTGCGGACGATATCCTCCAGCCGGGAGACAGTGGTCGCCTCAGGCTCCACCGCCTGCGCCACCTGCGGTTCGAAGCGGCGGAGCGAGCCGAAGAACAGGATCAGCAGCACCAGGCCGGCGATCGCCAGCGGCATGCGGGCGCGATGGGCGACGCGGTCGCGGTTGACCAGCGCGGAGCCTGCCCAGCACAGCAGCGCCAGCACGGTCGCCACGGTCGCCGGAATGCGGTGGTAGTACCAGTCCTTGCCATCGAGGAAGCAGATCACGGTACTGACCACGGCCAGCACCATCAGCGACAGCATCAGCCACCGCTCCCGCAGATGCCGCCAGCGCAGCAGCAGCAGGCCCAGCATCACCAGTTCGCCGCCCAGCAGCACGGCGCTCTCGACAAACAACTGCCACAGCGAGCTGTCGGTCGCGCCGTACAGCGCCAGCGCCATCGGCACGGCCCAGTTCAGATAGGCCGGGGAGAACACGGCGACGGCGGCGGCATAGACCGCGACCGACAGCCCGCCGGCGAGCGGCAGCAGCCGCCACGGCCGCAGGCCCTGCGTCAGGGCAATCGCCTCCAACGCGATGGCGACGCCGACATAGCGCGGCTTCATCGCGCAGCCGATAGCGGCCAGGATGCCGGCGATGATCGCGTCCCGCGCGCGCGGTCGGTGTCCGGCCAGTTCCCCGGCGAACAGCGCGATATAGGGCAGGATGGCGGCAACCAGCAGATGCTCGCGCTGCCCGACCTCTCCGGCCGGCAGGACCAGCAGGATGATGCCGATGATCGAGAACGTGGCCAGCCGGTCGGTGAACAGCCCGCCCTGACGGCGCAGCAGCCCCGCCGTCCACCAGGCACAGCCCAGCACCACCGCGATGAACCCAGGCATGGCAACGAGTTGGGTGGAGATCCCGAGCCAGCGCGACAGCTCCATCGGGACGGCGGAAATCCAGACGATCAGCGGCGGATTGACCTCCACCACGTCGATATACAGCTCCCGCCCCGCCACCCAGCGGCGGGCGACATACAGAAGCCAGGCGATGTCGTCCTTCAGCGGAGACCGCAGCGCCGTGAACATGACAACGACCAGCACCAGGCCCAGCACCGCCAGGGCGACGGGTCCCAGGGAGCGCGGCAAGGCGCGTTCGCCCCGCGACGGCGGGTCGGGCGGCGGTGGCAAGGGGCGATCGGGGGAATGGAGGGATGTGGCTGACACGGCCCGGGTATCTTATTTCACAGAGTGTTGCCACACAGTTAACGGCGCGCCAAGTGGCGAAACAATGTCGGTCATTGAGGCAAAGATGGCGGGCCGGCGATTGACTTTCAACGAGGTCCGCCGAAGATGCGACCGCGTTCTCGCAACAGGCGCCAACCCCCTGTTTCCATTCGGAGCTCCCATGCCGCCCGCTCTTCTTGCCATGGGTCTTCTCTGCGCCCTCCTGCTGCCCTTGGGACCCGCCTCGGCGGCCAGGGCGGGTGAAACCGTCAGCGGCCGGATCAGCCTGGGCGCCAAGATCATCCCTCTGCCAGTGGGCGAGTGGCGGGTCGCGCGCACGGGGTTCGGAACCGCCAGGGGCCCCGACGGCGCGCCGGTCGGCGTCACCGCCGCCGCCTTGCTGACCCGCCCCGACCCGGCGAGCGACCGCGTGTTCCTGCTGATCCATACCAACGCATTGCCGGTCCGCGGCGGCTGGGGCACCGCCCCCTCCTGCGAGGGCACGCTGTTCACCGAGGTCGCCGAAACCCGCGACCTGCACGAGGCCTGCTCCTTCGTCTCCTTCGCGCGGGGACCGCTGCGGCTGGCCTCGATCCTGCCGGCCATGCCATCGGAGTCGGCCGCCGACCTGCCGCAATGGGCCATTGTCGCCGGATTCCGCGTCAGCGACCGGCGGGACATGATCGACATGCGGCTTGGCGTCATGCCGCCCTCTCCGAACCCGGCGGGCTGGGCCGCGGGGGCCGGCGCGCTCGACGCCGAACACGAAGCCGCGCTGCGTCCCCTGGTCGACTGGGCGCAGGCGTCACGGCGCACGGTCATGGGGGCGATGCGGGCGCCGGTCACGCCGGATGCGACGCTGCCGATGCCAATGCTCACGACCACCGGGCCGGTCGAGGTCCATTCCGAGGAAGCCTCGGCGATGACCCGCAGCCTGTATCGGCTGGCGGGCTACCGCGTGGCGAACACCGCGCTGGGCTTCGTCCTGGCCACCTACGTGACCGGCAGCGCGGTCACGGGCGGCTGGGTACAGCTTTGGAACGTCTTGACCCACAGCGCCTTGTTCATGGCCAACGAACTGGCGTGGGAGACGCCACATGCCTCCCCCATCATCACCCTGTCCGGCCCGGTGATCGACGCGCCCGCCGCCGAACCAGGCCCCCAGCCTCAGGCTCTCCCCAACCGGGTTATGCCCGTCCTGGCCGGCAAGCAGATCCCGCTGCCGCCAGGCGCCTGGAAGGAACTGGCGCGGGAGGAAAACAAGCAGACCGCCGCCGTCATCCATGGCCGCATCGAGGACGGAGCCCTGCGTGGCCTGGTTATCGCGCGCACCAACACCGAACCGACCACCAACATCATCGGCCCGCCGGGGGAATGCAGCCGAACCGACCTGCCGACCGTGATGGCGGATTTCGACACGCCGCGGGACGGGTATTGCGCCTATGCGCGCACGATCACCCTGTCTGAAG
>CANJSR010000306.1 GCA_947476855.1 Acetobacteraceae bacterium | reverse complement strand
GCGATGACCGTCCTCTCGCTCCAGGCGCTGTCCGGCAACCGCTTCATCTGCGGCGTCGGCGCGTCCGGCCCGCAGGTGGTCGAGGGCTGGCACGGCGTGCCCTTCGGCAAGCCGATGACCCGCACCAAGGAATACATCGCGATCATCAAGCAGGTGCTGGCGCGGGAAAAGCCGCTGGAATTCCACGGCGAGATCTATGACATCCCGCTGACCGGCCCCACCGCCTCGGGCCTCGGCCGGCCGCTGCGTTCCATCGCGCATGGCAATCCGGATGTGCGGTTCTTCACCGCGTCGATCACGCCCGCGGGCCTGCGCAACTCCGGTGAGGTCGCGGACGGCAACCTGCCGATCTTCTATTCCCCGGAACGGCCCGAGATCGTGACGACGCCGACGATCGAGGGTCGGGTGAAGGCCGGCCGCCCCGCCGACCTGTCGAACTATGACGTCGCCCCCTATGTCCGCGCCAAGCTGGGACCGGACGTGCAGGCCTGCCGCGACGCGATCAAGCCGGAACTCGCGCTGTACATCGGCGGCATGGGCGCTCGGAAGAAGAACTACTACAACGACGTCGCCGTGAAGATGGGCTACGAGGGCGAGGCGAAGGCGATCCAGGACCTGTACCTGGATGGCAAGCGCAACGAAGCCGCCGCCCTGGTGCCGGATGCCCTGGTCGACGAGATTTCGCTGTGCGGCCCCGCCGACCGGATCAAGGACCGGCTGGGCGCGTGGAAGGATGCCGCGAAGGCCGGGCATATCGGCACGATGGTGCTCAAGGGTGCCAGCGTGGATGCCATGCGCGTGGTGGCCGAGGCGGTGCTGTAATACCGCTGTAACAATGGCCGGGGGCGCCCGCCCGCGCCCCCGGTGGTTTCTCTGAACCTTCACACACAGCCTCCCCGGCCGGCTCTATCCCTTTTTCCGTTCAATGCGGACCGGGGGATTGATGCTGACGATCGAGGGACTTTCGCGGCGCTTCGGCAGCAAGATTGCCGTTGACCAGGTCGATCTCTCGATCGGGCAGGGCGCCTTCGTCGGCGTCATCGGACGCTCGGGCGCCGGCAAGTCCACGCTGCTGCGGATGATCAACCGCCTGCAGGAACCCAGCGCCGGACGCATCGCCTGGAACGGCACCGACATCACCGCGCTGAAGGGTGAGGCGCTGTGCGACTGGCGCGCCCAATGCGCCATGATCTTCCAGCAGTTCAACCTGGTCGGTCGGCTGGATGTCCTGACGAATGTCCTGATGGGCCGGCTGAACCACGTGCCCACCTACCGCTCCCTGCTGCGCTGGTGGACCGAGGAGGACAAAGCCATCGCTTTGTCCGCGCTGGAACAGTTCGACATCGGCACCCTGGCCGCGCAGCGCGCCGACCGGCTTTCGGGCGGGCAGCAGCAGCGCGTCGCCATCGCCCGCGCCATGGTGCAGGAACCTGCCTTGCTGCTGGCGGATGAGCCGATCGCCTCGCTCGACCCGCGCAATACGAAAGTGGTGATGGATGCCCTGCAACGGCTGAACCGCCACTTCGGCATCACCGTGATCTGCAACCTGCACTCACTCGACCTGGCGCGCGGTTACTGCGACCGGCTGGTCGGCATGGCCGCCGGCCGTGTCGTGTTCGACGACGTGCCCGCGGCGCTGACCGACGACATCGCGCGCCAGCTTTATGGGCTGGAGGCCGGCGATGTGATCGAGGCCGCGGCGGACACCGCCCCCCAGGGGATCCTCGCCGAAGCCGCCTGATCCGCTTCCATTCCGATATCCAAAGGAACTCCGACATGCTGACGCGCCGGACGATGACGCTTGCCCTGACGGGTGCGGCGATGCTGCCCGCGACCGCTTTCGCCCAGGCCGACTGGCGGGCGCAATATCCGGAACTCGTGATCGCCATCGTGCCGGCCGAGAACGCGTCCGGCTTGGTCGATCGCTACGGCCCGTTCAACGCCTATCTCAGCAAGGCGCTGGGCGTGAAGGTCACGCTGCGCATCGCGTCCGACTATGCCGCGGCCATCGAGGGCCAGCGCGCCGGCAATATCCATGTCGCCTTCTACGGCCCGTCCTCCTATGTCCGCGCCTGGACGGTCACCAAGGGTGGGGTCGAACCCTTCGTCACCGGCATCAACTCGGATGGCTCGGTCGGGTACTACGCGGTCGCCTATGTCCGCGCCGACGACAAGGCGCAGAAGCTGGAAGACCTCAAGGGCCGCAATCTCGGCCTGGTCGATCCGAACTCCACCTCAGGCAACAACGTCCCGCGCTATGCCATGAGCAAGATGGGGATCGAGCCGTCGGTGTTCTTCTTCAAGATCGTCTACGCGGGTTCGCATGAGAACGCCGTGCTCGCGCTGAAGAGCAACACGGTCGACGTGGCCTTCAACTGGTGGAACTCCGAGACCGACTCGAACTTCACCCGCATGGTCAACAAGGGAATGGCGAAGGCCGACGACGTCCGCCTGATCTACAAGTCGCCCCTGCTCGCCGGATCGCCCTATGCCTGGCTGACCAGCCTGCCCCAGCCGCTGAAGGACGCCATCATGAAGGCGTTCATGGACGCCCCGAAGGCCGACAAGGCCGCGTTCGACAAGCTGTCGGATGGCAAGGACCTCGGCTTCAAGCAGGTCACCCACGCCGATTACCAGTCGGCGGTGGAACTGCAGGAGTTCGTCGACCAGCTTCGCAAGAAGCGCAGCTGAAGCCCGCCGCCATGGCGCACGCGTTGACGCGCCTGCCCGACCTCCAGCTTGAGCCGCTGCGGCGGGCCTATGCGGAGGCGCGGGCGGCCAAGCGTCGGCAGGCCTTGCTGGGCGTTGTCATCCTGGTGCTGATGATCGCCATCAGCGCCTGGACCGCCGAGGTAAGGCCGGCCACGCTGTGGCGGAACATCGACGACTTTTTCAACTATTTCATCCGGCTGTTCTTCTTCGAAAACGGCGCGCCCGTCTGGACCGATGTCGGGGAGTGGTTCTGGGGCCTGCCCGACTGGCTGTCGCAGCTTTTCGATACGATCCTGATCGCCTACCTCGCGACGCTCGCGGGCTCCGTCGGGGCGTTCCTCGCCTGCTTCCTCGCGGCCCGGAACCTGGGTCCGAACCCGGTGCTGCGCTCCGTGGTGAAGCGCATGCTTGAACTGTGCCGCACCGTGCCGGAAATCGTCTTCGCCCTGATCTTCGTCGTGGCGTTCGGGCTGGGCCCGGTGCCGGGCGTGCTGGCGATCGCGCTCCATACGTTCGGCGCCAATGGCAAGCTGTTCACGGAAGTTGTCGAGAACATCGACATGAAGCCGATGGAGGGCGCGATCGCGTCCGGCGGGTCCTGGACCGAATCCATCCGCTTCGCCGTGCTGCCCCAGGTGCTGTCCAGCTTCGCGAGCTACGCCTTGCTACGGTTTGAAATCAACGTGCGCGGCGCCTCCGTCATGGGCTTTGTCGGCGCCGGCGGTATCGGGCAGGACCTGATCGAGGCCATCCGCAAGTTCTACTACACGGACGTCTCGGCCATCCTGCTGCTGATCCTGTTCACCGTGTTCGTGATCGATGCCGGCACGCAACAGCTTCGCCACGCGCTGCTGGGCCGGGAGGACAGCCGATGACCCACGACCTGCGCGCCCATGCACTGACCGACCTGCCAGGCCTGCGCGCGCGCCACCCGGGCGTCTTCGACCCTGGCCCGACGCGGCGGGTGGTCACGATCAGTGTCCTGCTGCTGCTGCTGGGCCTCGCGGTGCTGGCGATCGTGCGGCTCGAATTCTCCTTTTGGCGCATTCTGGCGGGGATGGGGGAGCTTGGTCGGATCGTCGGCCACATGATGCCGCCCGTGCCGCATTCCTGGGACCAGGCGACCCTTTATCTGCATGCGCTGGCCGAGACCGTCGCGATCGCCTTCCTGGGCACGCTGCTGGGCGCCGTGCTGGCCGTACCGTTGGCGCTGATGGCGGCGCGCAACACAACCATCAACCGCGTGGTCCAGTTCTTCGCGCGCCGGTCCTCCGACACGATCCGAGGCGTGGACCAGCTTATCTGGGCGTTGATCTGGGTGAACGTGGTGGGCCTCGGTCCCTTCGCCGGCATGCTCGCGGTGATGACCAGCGATATCGGCAACCTGTCGAAACTGTTCTCCGAGGCGCTCGAAACGGCCGACCGCAAACCGGTCGAGGGCGTCATCTCCACCGGAGGCACCCGCATGCTCGGCATCCGGTTCGGCGTGATCCCGCAGGTTTTGCCGGTGATCGCTAGCCAGGCGCTTTATTTCTTCGAGTCCAACACCCGGTCTTCGACCATCATCGGGATCGTTGGCGCGGGCGGGATCGGGCTCCATTTGGCCGAACAGATCCGAACGCTCGAGTTCCAGTCGGTGGCGTTCATCATCCTGCTGATCCTGGCCGCGGTGATCGCGATCGACTTTGTTTCGGGCCTGCTGCGGCAGGCGATCACCGGGAAGGCGTCGCTGGTTCACTAGAAATCAGCGCGTCGGATCACTGTCGCGCCGTCTCATGAGATCATGGATGGCGGCGCGCGTGTCGGCATCATGGCCGGAAAGCTTCTCCACGCGGGAGGGGAGGCGCCCAGCCTCCGCCGCTCGGGCGAAGACATGGTCAGCGGATTGGATGCGTTGTTCAGCTTCGAGGATACGGAGAAAATCCAGCGTGCTGAGTTCAACAATCCGTTCCCGATCACGTACGACAACGCGGCGCAGCACGGCCGATTCCTCGCACAGCAGCAGGCCTCGCTCATCGTTTAGAAGGCGATCGGGTTCCTCGATAACCTCCACGGCAGCTCGCTCACCCAGGTCTGGTTCACGCAGGTCGGGCTTTATCTCGCGGGCGAGATCGAAGACCTCATAGGCCTTGGTCGGTGCTACTTCGAGGTGTGATCGATGGGCTTTGACCCAATCGATGATGTCCTGTGCCCCAAGGCGCGCGGCATCCCTGGTCGCCTCATGCAGGACAGCGTCGGGGATAATCACGTCAGCGTCGACGTATAGCAGGTAATCAAGCGACCGAGCCGCCGCCAACGTAATCAACGGCCCCGTATCGACCACGAAAATCTTCAGATCACGCGACATGCTTTGGGAACATCCAGGCACGCGCGCGGGCGATCTGGGCCTCTCGTCCGACCTGGGATGCCCGTGGCAACGGCAGACCTGCCTCACCCAACAGACGCAGCACCTCCCCATAGGTCGCGTTGCCGAGGCGACGGCGCAGTTCAAGCGCCGTCATGCGGCCAGACGAGTAGGCCTCGAGGGCAAGTCGTGTGGTGTCATCCACGGCTGAAACTCCGGTTCCAGCGCGCATTCTATCATGCGATGGACCGCCATACATCAAGATCGCAACCGACCACCTTGCCCCCGGACCATCGCCGAACGATGATCCCGCCCCTATCGCAAGGGAGAGAAGCAATGCGCCTCAAGGACAAGGTCGCCATCATCACCGGTGGCGCGCACGGCATGGGTGAAGCCGAGGCTCGGCTGTTCGCCAAGGAAGGCGCGGCGGTCGTCATCGCCGACGTCCTCAGCGACAAGGGCGAAGCCGTCGCCGCCGACATCAATGCCGGCCAGGGCCGAGCGATGTTCGTGAAGACGGATGTGACGTCGGAAG
The DNA here is from genome assembly GCA_947476855.1 of Acetobacteraceae bacterium. Next base: position 588 of record CANJSR010000306.1, on the reverse strand, counting down.
CGGACTGGAAGGCGCTGATCGAGAAGACCATCGCGGCCTATGGCAAGCTCGATATCCTGGTCAACAACGCGGGCATCAGCGGCAGCGCGGTCGGCGACCAGGACTCCCTGGAAGGCTGGAACAAGCTGATCGCCATCAACCAGACCGGCGTGTTCCTGGGCACGACACTGGCGGCGAAGGAAATGGCGAAGGCCGGCAAGGGGGCGATCGTCAACATCTCCTCCATCATGGGCTTCATCGGCGGGGCCGAGGGCAGCATGGGCTACTCCGCGTCCAAGGGCGCTGTCCGTATCATGAGCAAGTCGGCCGCCCTTCGCTGGGGTCCGCAGGGCGTGCGCGTGAACACCGTCCACCCCGGCTACATGCCGGCGATGCTGAACGGCACCAACGCCGGCGGCCGCGCGGCGAAGATCCCGGTGACCCCGCTGCGCCGCCTCGGCGAACCGATCGAGGTCGCGCATGGCGTCCTGTTCCTGGCCTCCGACGACGCTTCCTTCATCACCGGCACGGAACTGGTGATCGACGGCGGCTACATCGCGCAGTAATCAGGCATCCGAACCGCCCCCTCCCGCACGGGAGGGGGACGTG
>CANJSR010000305.1 GCA_947476855.1 Acetobacteraceae bacterium | reverse complement strand
CCACTGTGGCGGCATGGGATCGATTGAACTGAGTCTCATCGCCGCGACGGCCGTGTCTGTCGCCGTGATGCTGGGAATGACCGTGATCACCACGCGGGCCGGCTTGGCCCTGTCCCGCGCAAAGACCGACCGGGATCGCGCCGTGATGGCCGAGGCCGCGACGATGCGCGTCCTGCGGATGTCGGTGGCTGACCTGCGCGCCGACACGATGCGGCTGCTGGGCTTCGCCGAACGCCTGGTGGAGCCGAACCAGGAACCGCCGTCCGACGTCGCCGGCATCCTGGCCATGACGCAGCAGTTGCTGGGCCACACGGATGACATGCAGGACTATGCCGTGCCGTCCGCTTCCACGCGGCGGCTGGAGCCGGAGACGCTGTCTCTGCGGCCCTTGATCGACGATGCCATCGCCTCGGTCAGCGCGACGCTGGGGCCGAGCCTTAGGCATTGGCGGGTGGGAGGGGGCGTGGAGGAGGTGTCGCTGCTGGTCGATCGGCGCGCCGTGACCCACATCCTTGGGCGTGTGCTGAGCAATGCCGCGCGCCATTCCCGGCACAATGACTGGATCGATGTTTCGGTGGAGCGGTGGCCGGCGGGCTTGGCGCTGGTGATCGAGGATGAGGGCGCGGGGCTGCTCGCGAACCGGCGGCTGCCGGAGCCTGGGGACAAGGAAAGCCGCGGCATCGGCCTGGGGCTGGTGCTGGCGCGGGTGCTGATGGAGGCGCATGGCGGGCAACTGACGATCGAGTCGGCCGCGCGGGTCGGGACCAAGGTGACGCTGCGGTTTCCGTCCCATCGGGTGGCGGCGCGGGAGGATGCGCGTGTGGTCCGGCTGGCGGCGTGATCGGGGGTTATGTGAGCCGACCTTGGCTGTGGTTGCCACCGCGTCATCTGGGTAGGGCCGTGCCGCATTCTCGTCGTGGTGGGCGCAGGGCCGCTACTACGTCGTCATGGTGGCCGTAGGGCCAGCACCCACGATTTTCCCCTGTTCGGAACGGCGAAGTCGTGGGTGGTGGCCCTCCGGCCACCATGACGAAATGGCATCGTCGGGAGCTACTTCCCGATGCAGAATGCCGAGAACAGCGTGTCCAGGATGTCCTCCACCCCGACATGCCCGGTGATCCGGCCGATGGCGCGCAAGGCGAGGCGCAAATCTTCCCCCCGCAACTCCGGCAGGGAGGCATCGCGGTCGGCCAGCAGATGACGCAGCGCCTCCTCCAGCGCCGTCCGGTGGCGGACTCGGGTCAGGGGCGGCGGGCCAGAGGTTTCGGCGAAGGCGCGGGCGGCGTCCGACAGGCGGGCCAGTAGGGTGTCCATCCCCTGGCCGGTCTTGACGCTGATACCGATGGCGCCCGCCGGGATAGTTTCGTTCAGGTCGATCTTGGTGGCGACCAGCAGGTGTGGCCCGTCCGGGGGTGCGTCCGAGCCGGCCTCGACCAACGTCAGAACCAGGTCCGCATCCGTGGCGCGGGCAAGGGCGCGCCGGACGCCCTCGGCCTCGATCGGGTCCGTGGTGTCGCGCAGGCCGGCGGTATCGACCAGCGTGACGGGCACGCCGCCCAGGATGACCCGGGCTTCCAACGCATCCCGCGTCGTGCCGGGGATCGCCGATACGATCGCCACGTCCCGCCCCGCCAAAGCATTGATCAGGGATGACTTGCCGACGTTGGGCGCGCCGGTGATGGCGAAGAACAGCCCCTCCCGCAGCTTTTCCCCGCGATGGCCGTCATTCAGATGGGCGGCGATGGCGTCGCACAGGGACAGCAGGTCGGCGGTCAGGGCGGCATCGACCTCCGGCGGCAGGTCTTCGTCGGGGAAGTCGATCAGCGCTTCCTGTTGGGCGAGCATCACCCGCAGCCGGTCGGCCCAGCCGTGGTAGAGCGCGCCGAGTTCCCCCTGCAACTGCCGCAGCGCCTGGCGCCGCTGGGCCTCGGCCTCGGCGGTGATCAGGTCGTGGACGGCCTCGGCCTCCACCAGGTCCATGCGGCCGTTGAGGAAGGCGCGGCGGGTGAACTCGCCAGGGTCGGCGGGGCGCAGGCCCAGGTTGGCCAGTGCGTCGGCCACCGCGTCCATCACCGCCCGTCCGCCATGCAGATGCAGTTCGGCCGAGTCCTCCCCGGTATAGGTGCCGGGACCGGGGAGCCACAGGACGACTGCCTGGTCGAGCAGTTCGCCGTTCGCGGCACGCAGGGATCGCAGGGAAGCGCGCCGGGGCGGGGGCAAGGTGCCGCAGAGGGCCTGGATGGCCCGCCCGCTGGCGTCCCCGCTGATCCGCATCAGCGCGATCGCGGCGGGTGGGGCCCCGGAGGCGATGGCAAAGATGGTCTCGGAGGGGGGAACGCCCGGTAGGCTGGGCGGGCGTTGCCTATCGGGCATGGGGTAGGATCATGCGGGCACGGTGTGGTGAGGCAGGGAGCCGCAGGAAAAAAGCGCGTCCCCCATAACAAGCGACGCAGAGGCACTTCCCTGTCCCCCCGTCATGGACGGCCTTGAGCCGTCCATCGCCCAGAACGCCGCTTCAAGGCATTGAGCGTCACATGCGCCGCCAGAATCTCCGGCGATGGGCGGGTCAAGCCCGCCCATGACGAAGGGTGGTAGATCGAAAGCCCGCCTCAGGACCGATACGACCCGTTGATATCAATATACCCGTGCGTCAGGTCGCAGGTCCAAACCGTGGCCTTCCCACGGCCCAGGCCCAGGTCGATCGTGATATCGATCTCCCGCCCCTTCATGTGCGCGACAACCGGGGTTTCGTCATAGCCCGGGATGACACCGCCATCCTTCGCCATCCATACCCCGCCGACGCCGATCGACAGTTTGTCACGATCCGCCGGTTCGCCGGCCTTGCCCACGGCCATCACGATGCGGCCCCAGTTCGCGTCCTCACCGGCGATCGCCGTCTTCACCAGCGGAGAATTCGCAACCGCCATCCCGATCTTCTTGGCCGAACGCGCGGTGGTCGCGCCCGTCACGTCGATGCGGACCAGCTTCTGCGCGCCTTCGCCATCCCGGGTCACCTGCAACGCCAGATCCAGCAGCAGGTCGTTCAGCTTGGCGGCGAAATCGGCCAGCACGCGTCCGCCCTCGGCCGGCACGCGCGGATGCTTGGTCTGCCCGGTCGCGATCAGCAGAACGGTGTCGGACGTGGAGGTATCGGAATCCACCGTCGTGCAGTTGAAGCTCGTGTCGCAGCCCTTCTTCAGCAGCCCCTGCAACGCGGCCGCCGGGATTTTCGCGTCGGTGAAGATGAAGCACAGCATCGTCGCCATGTCGGGGGCGATCATGCCGCTCCCCTTGGCGATGCCGGAGATGCGGACCTCGGTCTCCCCGATCATCGCCACGCGGGTGGCGGCCTTCGGGAAGGTATCCGTGGTCATGATGCCGCGCGCGGCGGCTTCCCAGCCATCCTCGCTCAGGCCCTTCTGCAGGCCAGGCAGCGCGGCGACCAGCTTTTCATGCGGCAGCACCTCGCCGATCACGCCGGTGGAGGCGACGAAGACCTGCTTGGCCGGGCAGCCCGCCAGCTTGGCGGCGGCTTCCGCGGTCGCGGCGCAGGCTTCCCGCCCGGCCTTGCCGGTGAAGACGTTGGCATTGCCCGCATTCACCACCACCATCCGTGCCTTCCCGCCCTTCAAGGACGCTCGGCACCAGTCCACCGGCGCGCCGGGGCATTTGTTGGAGGTGAAGACGCCGGCGACGGTGCTGCCGTTCGGCACCTCCATCATCACGACATCGGTGCGTCCCTTATAGCGGATGCCGGCTTCCGCGGCGTTCAGGCGCACCCCGGCGAGGGGCGGCAATTCCGGCATCGGAACGGCAAGTGGCGAGACGGCTGTGGTCATGATTCCCTTCCTACGCGTCTTTTTATGGTGTGCGGTTGATTAGCGGCTGGCGGGCGGCGGCATGGCGCCGTCGGTCGCGCGCGGGGCCGACCCGTCCATGTTGAACTTCTCGACCGGAACGAGCGCGCGGGCACGCGCGACGGCAACCCGCACGCCATCCTGGATGACCTGCTGGCGCAGGGCTTCACGCGCCTGGTCGAACGTCTCGGCCGGGGCTCGGCGACGTTCGATCACCTGGATGACATGCCAGCCGAACTGGGTCTTCACCGGAACGACCGAAATCTGGCCATCCTTCAGCGTGAAGGCGGCCTCGGCGAATTCCGGCACCATGTCGTCCTTCTTGAAGAACCCCAGGTCGCCACCCGAGCGGGACGCGCCCGGGTCCTTGCTGTGCTTGGTCGACAGCGCCGCGAAGTCGCCGCCCTTGCCGAGTTCGATGATGATCGTCTTCGCCGTCGCCTCGTCGTCGACCAGGATGTGGCGGGCATGGACTTCCTCGGGTCCCGGCTTGCCGGCCATGTCGCGGTCATAACGGGCGCGCAAGGCGGGCTCGGTCACCATCGGGCCGATTTCCTTCTGCAGGATGGCCGATTCGAGCGCGCGCTGCGCCGCGGCGTCCACCTGGCGCTGGATGTCGGGGTCCTTGTCGAGGCCCTTGCGGCGCGCCTCGGCGGCCAGGGCGCGCGCGTCGATGATCTGGTCGACGAGCATCGGATACAGGGTCTGAGGCGGCAGGGCGCGCGCCTGTTCGGGCAGGCCCTGCGCGATGGCGGCCACGTCGCTCATGCGGATCGGCTGGCCATCGACCTTCGCCACGATCGGATCGGCGGCCGGGGTTGATGCCGCTGGGGTCCCTTGGGCAAGGACCCCGGCGGGCAGGACCGGCAGCGCGATCAGGGAACAGGCGAGCAGGCGGGCCAGCCCCCCAACGGACAGAGCCGCGAAACGTGACATGGAAACTCCGATCTCAGGAAGTCACTGATACTGAACGAAACGGCATAGGCTCACAAGGCGGGACGCGCGGTCCTAACGCGTTGTTCCATCGGCCCCGATCGAGGAGCGGAACCGGGGTCCCGTCTCAAGCTCGCTGCCATCGAGGTTGAAGCGGCGGATGATGACCTGCCCGCGGGCCCGCTCGATCGCGCCGCGCACCGCCTGGGCCAGCAGTTCCTGGCGTAGCGCGCCCTCGATCTCCGAGAAGCCGGGCGGGGCGACCAGCCGCTTCTCCTCGACCTTGACGACGTGCCAGCCGAATTCATTGCGGACCGGGTCGTTGCCGATCTGGCCCGGTTGCAGGCTGAAGGCGAGTTCCCCGAAGGACGGCCAGACCTGCTCGCGCCGGAAAAAGCCAAGGTCGCCGCCGTTCTTTCCGTCAGGGTCCTTGCTGACGGTGCGCGCGACGGTGATGAAATCGGCACCCTCGCGCAGTTCCTCGATGATCTTGCGGGCCTCGGCCTCGGAGTTCACCAGGATGTGGCGGGCGCGCACCTCCTCGGTCGCGGGGCGGTTGGCGAACTGGCGCTGATAGGCGGCCTGCACCGCCTGGTCGGTCACCAGCGGCTGCGCCTCCTTCTCCAGATAGGCGGCTTCCAGGATACGCTCGATCGCGCGCTTGATTTCAAGCTTGATGCGCGGATCGTCCTCCAGCCCCGCCCGCTTGGACATGATGACCAGGGCCTGGTGGTCGACCAGCCGATCGACCAGCACGGGATACAGCGTCTCGAACGGCATGGCCCGCAGCGGCTCGGGCAGGGTCTGCATCGCGGCGTTGAGGTCGCGGAGGTAGATCGGATAGCCGTCCACGCTGGCGATGACCGGATTGGGGTCGGTCCTGGCGGCCGGTGTGTTGTCGTTTTCCGGCCGGACGATGCTGGATTTCGGCAGGGTCAGCCGGGGTTCAAGCTGTGCCAGCGCGAACGGCGCGGGGGCGAGGACAAGGGCCGCCCCGGCAAGTGACAAGACAAGCGGCAAGGCCCGGATCGGCGCGAAGCGGTTCGGCATGGAGGCTCCAGCAAGGGTGGCCTGTCAGGTGGCCAGGGACGGACACAGGGACATACTGGGCCGGAATCGGCGGCCGGAACACCCGGGTCATCTCGCCGAACCCTCGGCCACCTTGGGTCCAGCCGCAGGCTCCTATGCCCAGGCTCGGCGGAAAAGGCCAGAAAAACCGGCCGGTAGCGGCCCTTTGCGCGTGCTTGGCGCCACCTGTCGTTGACCAGGGGCTATCACGGTCCTATCTGAACGCGACCCATCGGCTTCCGTGTCCGTCCGGCGGCTATGGCCGTTCGCTGTTCCCGGTTCGCTGTCACCGGTTTGTTGTTGTGGGTTCTCTGTTCTCTAT
>CANJSR010000304.1 GCA_947476855.1 Acetobacteraceae bacterium | reverse complement strand
CGGCCGCGCGGGTGGGATCGGCCCCTCCGGCCGGCTACGCCGACCTCCAGGCCCGATCCCACCCGCAGCAGTCAGACAATTTCCACCACGAGCGCGGACGCTAACGCGGTGGCGGCTGGCTAAGGCCGGATAACCGTTCCGCCTTGCTATAGTTTCGCCCAGATAGGCGATATCCGCACCGACACCGGACAGAAATGACGACTGCGTCTGGTGCGTGTGTGACAGACCGCGTGGCATCTTTAGTCGCCGGCATCGTCCAACGGGTCAACGCCACGGATCAGGACAATGGTCATGCTGCCCATTCTGCCAAAAGCGCCTCAGCTTGCTTCAAGACGTTCTGCACCGCCGCGCCCTGGAGATCGGGCAGGTGTCGGTGTCGCTCGGCACGCAAGATGGGCCCCTTATCGGGGTCCAAAAAGGACCTCTCTGGTTGCGCAATCCGGACCGCATCCTGGCCACCAGCATAGCCGCCTTCGCACAACGTCTCGAGAATCCGGATCAGAGTCAGCCGCTCCCGCAACGGCTTCGCTTCATTGGCTTCCAGCAGACGGTCCCGCTCATCCTGGCAGGGGTTGCTCTTCGCGGCGATAGCGGAACTCCGTCGCCCCCGAACGCAGAACCTTGCGGCCCACCTTCCGCGATACCCGTAAATCCCGACGGTCACGATGCCGACGGCGTCCCACAGCGTATCGTTGGTCCTGGCGGCGACTATGCGCAGCGGTGCCTTGATCTTGGCGAGGCCCCTCTCGATCGGACTCAGATCGGGGCTGTAGGATGGCAGGTATTGCACGCTGGACTCGACGTCATCGGTCGCACCACGGGTGCGCGTTTATCCGGGCAGGGGACGGGGAACGGCGACTGATTGTCTGTTCGAATACAGGTTGCATATCGGCGGCGGTCCTTCTGACACGGAAGGGGATGCTGGACCAGCGCAACCTCGGCGAATTCCCGCGTGGCAGTCATGAATTTCCCGCCAAATGAAAATCCCCGAAATCACGGGGCTTCTCTGCTACCGACTTCTGGTGCCCGATGAATACTTGATTTATGGGCGACCGCGTGGAGAGTGTGCGGCACTATGCATCATACGACGATCCCGAGGCCAGGACCATTCATGCGCACTGGTGAGAGGCCTGCCGCATAGCGATGGCATTTTGGACCAAATGCCTGTTTCGTTCTATCAATGTACTGTTTATGGTAAGTGGCTTTGCCGTTGGCTGTGGGATAGGGTCGGCCACAGCCCCAGTATCCCATCACATCTATCATTGGATATTTGGAGATTACCGACAAACGAATACGTTGGCCTCGGGCCGGCTACTCCGCGCGCCCCGCTGCCTATGACGGCGTTCTTGAGCCTGCGGCCGCGGAATTGATCTGGCCGGCTGACTGATCAGTTCCCTCTCTGTCGAGTTCGTCCATTGCCGCCAGGAGCGCGCTGACGCGATTCACCGAGGACAGACATTCCGCCAGGCCAGGATAGTTATCCACCAGCCAGTTCAGCGCTGTCTGCACCATCACGAAGGCCGCCACCACCTGTGCTGCCTCGCCCAGTGACATCGAGCCGACAAGGTATTTTGGCGCGCACAAGCTCCAGGCGATCACCGGCGCCATCAAGACATTACTGTAAGACACCAGCGTAGTGCGCATGAATTGGACACACAGGTCCCGCCAGCGTCCATACACGGTGTCGAAAGCCTCGCCGAGCACATGACGTTGGGCCAGTCCGGCAATCACCCCTGATGCGCTCGCCCCCCGCTCGCGTAAGTCGGAAGCAATCGAACGAAACTGTGCCTCGGCCGCATTCTTCCCCGCGATGACATGCACCATGCGGCGACCGATGACGGTCATGGCGAGGGTTAAAAGGCCGGAATAGATCACCACCGTGATTGCCAGGTATTTTGGCAGGGTGATCACGCCACCAAAGATCTCGACGCTGAGGTCGCCGCCTAAATTCCACAGGATGGAGATGAAGGTGACGGCGTTGAGCAGCGCTGTCAGCGCACCGGTAGCCATGCTGACCGGCGCGTCCGTCGCGACCCGTACGTCCTCGGCGATTCGATATTCCGGGTTCCGGTCTTCGCCCGCCTCGAAGCGCAGTTGCAGGAAGCGGTCGTTATCCAGCCAACGATCGATCAGATGCCGGGTCAGCCACGCGCGCCAATTGCGTTGTATGGTCATGCGAGCCCATACCGACAAAATCGTCAGCAGCACGCTCATCCCGGCGAGCAGCGGAAAAAGCAGTGCCGTGGTCCGCAGTGTCGTGCCGTCGCGGCGACCGAACGCGTCGAAGAAATCACGGCTCCAAAAATTCAATCGGTACTGCATCGCCAGTTGCAGCACGGTGGCGCCGATCAGCACGGCGGTCAGACACCAGGCGGCAGTCGCGCCGGGCGGACGCCAGAACCCAGTGGCGGTCCGCCAAAATCGGGAGCCATCAGGCAACCTGCTTCCGCGCCGATGGTTGAACTCTTCCTCATCGGGTCTGCTCACACGACTGTGCCGAACAAGGCCCCGACACCGGCGGTGATCCCCATAGCCAACGCCCCCCAAAACGTGACCCTTATCGCGGCAGGCATCATAGGCGCACCACCCACGCGTGCCGCCAGTGCGCCCAGCAGCGCGAGAAAGAGAAGCGAAGTGCCTGCCACAGCGAAAATCAGACCTGCGGCCGGGGTCAGGGCCGCAACAATGAGAGGCATGACCGCTCCAACCGCGAAGCTACCTGCCGACGCGAATGCGGCCTGGATCGGGCGGGCTCTGAGTGTCTCGGAGATGCCGAGTTCATCGCGGGCATGCGCGCCAAGGGCGTCATGGGTCATCAGTTGGTCCGCGACCTGCTTCGCGAGAGACGGTTCCAGACCACGAGCGACATAGATCTCCGCAAGTTCCGTGTGCTCCCCTTGATCATTGGTGCGAAGTTCAACGCGTTCTCGCTCAAGATCAGCCTTCTCGGTATCCGCCTGTGAGTGTACGGACACGTACTCACCCGCGGCCATTGACATGGCACCGGCGACAAGGCCGGCGATCCCTGCGACCAACACGCTGCTCCGACTCCCATGAGCGGCGGCCACGCCCAGAACCAGACTCGCCGTCGATAGAATGCCGTCATTCGCACCCAATACGGCGGCGCGCAGCCAACCGCTCTGTTCGGTGCGATGTCGTTCCCGGTGGCGGGCCAGCATCTTCAGTTCTTCCGATAGAGACCGGCCCCGATCAATATGACACCCAGAGCAATGGCGCCCCCGCTGACCAACGGAGGGATAACGTATGCGGTGCTTTCGGTCGTCTGAAGCTTCAAGTCCCCGATTTTTGCCACGTCCTTGGTCTGCTGGGTCGTGAATATGGGTATCGCGAACCCGAGCAAGCCAAGCAGAACCAAGATAGCTCCACCAATTATAAATCCATTCAATGAAGTACGACCCACGCAAGCCTCCTGTTTGCAGTTTGCTGCTCGGCACGGCTACGGTGAAGGCCGTGACCTTGGGGCAAGCAGCCAACGAAAATTCATGTGATCAGAGACGTCAAAACCGTACGTCTCCCAGAAAATCTCAAAACATAAGCGATGTACTACGAGAGGCCCGACATCAGCGCAATCAGCGAAGGGCGCCGGACAGATTTACCTAGAGAGCAATAGTCGAGCAGATTGTTAGGTAGGTCAACCTGCATCCAGTCTCACTCCAACAAACCGGACCAAGGCGGTGCGATGGCGACAACTGATGCGATCTTTGTCCATCTTGCAATCTCCTCACCAGGGGTGCCTCGTTTGGCGCGTTGCATCAGGGGCTGCGGTATCCGACGCCACCGACCAACTACAAAACGAGGAGTACGACCAACAGCGATTGTAGCCATAATAGCTTCCGCCGCCGCCGAGCAGTACGATCACTAGGACGACGATCAGAATTGATTATATGTTACACCTTTACTTTGGGCCTGATGTCTTTTCCGACCAGATCGCGGAAGCACCGCGTCCGCCGGGCTAGGGGTCATCAGAGCGTATGTTTGTCGGCGGATTTCTCAATGGCATTCCCGGCCGCGGAGATATCCTGACCTGCTCCCGCCGTGGTATGACACGCGCTCAATAATGGCGCCACCACCACAAGAGACAGCGGTATCAAGGCGGTGATCAATTTCTCGTACGCGCGGGTATTTATTGGTATTTATGTTCTTTGTCTCTTTCGTAACCCCTCTCGATCCTCGCATCGAAAGGGATAGCGGCGGCAATCGCGAACTGGGCCAAAGCAGGGATCGACTTTGACGCAGTTCTCTTCATGATCGCGGCACGGTGATTTTCGACGGTACGTTGGCTGATACCGAGTTCCCAAGCGATGATTTTGCTGGGTCGTCCAGCCAGGACCAGATCCAAGATTTCGCGCTGTCGCGCCGTCAGACACGCGAGCCGGCGGTTAGCCGCATCGCTCACGGTGAGCGGCGTACCGTCCATGCTCCCCGCTGGCTGCATGTTCCCGTCATACTGACGGCGAAGAGCCTGGATTTTCTCTATAGACTCTCGGAGTTCCGTTTCCCTGCTTGCCAGCGCAAGTGCGTAGTTGGCGTACGGGCGTCGCCCGGGCTGCTCGGGAAATTTGATGCTTGAAGCACGATCGGCATATTGTGTCGAACGGTCGGCCGTCATGATTTCAGCCTTTCCTGGTCCGGACTGAGCCAGTGGGTGGAATAGCGCCGCAGTGCACTTCAGTGGCATTGATCCAGATCAATTATGTCTGATACCAGACATAATAGGCTTGCGGGTCTTATCCCTTTGGCGCAGGAACTATCCCTTGATAGTGGCGTTCACGCTGAATGGCGCACTCGCCACGCCCTGCCTGTGCAGGCTTTCGCGACACAGATCGTGCTTGAGGGTGTTCCACATAGTGGTCGTCGTGATGATCGAGGATCCTCGTGTCGTCCGACCGCGCATTGAACGATCAGATCAAATGAGATGAACGTCGCGTTTGCGGCGTCGGTCGGCCGTCGAGCGTGCGCGACTGACGCGGACGATCGATATGGCGCGGGCGACCAGACCCGAGCCTCGCGTGGCGGTCCAACCACGGCTGATCGCGGAGAGCGGCAATTCCATCCATCAACTGCGATTGAAAAGGGCATCAAATTGACCGTCACACGGAAGGCCGCTGACACACCCGCCAATCGATTGCTCGGTTTGCTGACGCGCGCGGACTACGGGCGGCTTCGCCCGCATCTGCAACCTGTTACGATGGAGTATCGGGACTCACTCTATCAAGCCAATACGCGGATCGACTCCGTCTGGTTTATCGAAACTGGCGTTGGCTCCCTTGTAAATACGATGGCCAATGGTGACGCTGCGGAAGTCGGCACGATCGGCAATGAGGGAATGGTAGGTTTACCGCTGCTTTTTGGCGATAACAGGACACCGACCGCGGTTTACATTCAGGTCCCCGGCGCCGGCCTGAAAATGAAAGCGGCGCTGTTCGCGAGGGAGCTGGCGGAAAGTGCTTCCATGCGAAGGGTCATGCTGCACTACGCACACGCCTTTTTCAACCAGGTCGCGCAGTCCGCCGCGTGCAATCAGTTTCATTCTCTACAACAGCGGTGTTGCCGATGGCTGCTGATGACGCACGACCGAATGCAATCGGATGAATTTCTGCTCACGCAGGAATTCCTTGCCATGATGCTGGGGGTACAGCGAACGGGCGTGTCCGCGGCGGCGGGTGCGCTGCAACGAGCCGGCCTGATTCAGTATAAGCGAGGGAACGTCACGATCATCGATCGTGCCGGCCTTGAGCACCGGTCATGCGAGTGTTATGGCATTTCCAAGAGGGAGTTCGATCGGCTGCTCAGTGATCGGCCGCGCCGAGGAGATCGCTCGAACGGAATGTAGCAACGGCCTCACATGCGGGGTCAGGTAATCCTCGAAGTGCTGGACAGAGAACGTGGGGAGCCCCGACACCACCCATGATAGATGCCGTTGCTTGTATGACGGCAACCAGGGCCTTCTCGGAGGTCTTCCTTGGCTCCAGGAAGGGCGGGAAGCACGAGCCTTGCCGGACCTTGGGGGTCGAGCCGCAGAGCGGATCAACCAGTTGCAGGCTGCCGACGCGGATATCCAGAGATCGGTCGCGGTAGCCGTTGCGGTAGGTCGTGCGCTCGCCGGTGCGCTCGTGTCGTCCGGCGCCAATCAGGCCTTCCACATCGGTCTCCATCAGCAACTGCACCACGGCCTCCGCCACGCTGCGGAGGAAATCGCCGTCGCCGGCTTT
>CANJSR010000303.1 GCA_947476855.1 Acetobacteraceae bacterium | reverse complement strand
GGTCATTCGATCTCGGCTACGACGTGACCAGCCGGATCGTGGTCGGGCTGACGCTTGACGTGCAGACCCGGTCATCGTCCAGCGGCACCGCCGTGCTGGAGATCGGACCCTGGATCGAGTATGACATCGCCGACGGCTGGCGGATCGGCGCCTATGTCTTCCGCGGCTTCACCCGGGACAGCGCCGATTTCGGTGCCGGCTTCACGCTGTCGCGCCGTTTCGGTATCTGACCCCTTGATGAACCTGAAATCCCGCTTTGCCTTTCTCGCGGCCGCGTTCGGCTGGTCGGTGCCGGCCGCACCGGATCGTCTCGCGTCCCGTCCGGCGGTGTTCAACATGCGGCTCTGGTTCGGGGTCGCGGCGTTCCTCATCATCGGCACAATGGGGTTCGTGTTCGCCCTGATGCTCACCAGCTTCCTCAGCACCCAGATGCTGCGGCGGGAAGCGGTGGTGACGCGCGACTTCCTGGAAAGCGTGGTCTGGGCCGAGTCCTCGGCGCATCTCGTGTTCTCGGGGGAGGGTATCGAAACGAACCCGCAGCTTGAATCCTTCGTTCGGCACATCCAGACCACGCCGGACATCGTGCGCGCCAATGTCTACAGGATGGACGGCCATATCGTCTGGTCGACGAACAAGGCGATGATCAACCAGCGCTTCGCGGTCAACCACGAACTGGATGAGGCTTTCCGGGGCGTGCTCGGGACCGAGATCGGGACCGTCTCCGCCGATACGAAGGCCGAGCACGCCGGTCTGGAGATGGGCGCGGGGAAGACGTTCGTCGAAGCCTATATGCCGATCCGTGACCGGAAGGGCGCGGTGCGGGGCGTGGTCGAACTCTACAAGATCCCGAACGCCCTGAACGCGACCATCGCGCAGGGCCAGATGATGATCTGGGCCAGCGTGTCCTGCGGCATGCTGGTGCTGTTCCTGTCCCTGTTCTGGATCGTCCGCCGCGGCGCTGCCCTGATCCAGCGCCAGCAGGCCGAACTCGGCAACATGGCGGCGCTCGCGGCGCTGGGGCAGATGGCGAGCGCGATCGCCCACAGCCTGCGGAACCCGCTGTCGGGCATCCGCACCTCGGCCGAACTGCTGCGGCTGGAGAGCGGTTCGGCCAACGAGGCCGCGACGGATATCATCGGAGAGGTCGACCGGCTGGATACCTATGTCCGTGAACTGCTCGACTATGTCCGCAGTGAGGGGCAGACGGCGCAGACCGTCGATCCGCTGGACGTGGTCCGCGAAGTCCTGGCGCGCCTGCGCCCGGCCCTGACCCGCGCCTCGACCGCGGTCACGGTGACAGACGACCGGCCCCGGCCGCTCATGGCGCGGGTGGACCCTCAGCTTCTGGCGCAGGCCTGCGGCAACGTCATCACCAACGCCATCGAGGCGATGGGACCGGGCGGCAGCCTGTCCATCACCGCCGCCCAGGCCGAACGGCACATGACGATCACGATCGCGGATACCGGACCGGGCATTCCGCTCGATATCCGCCGCCGCGTCTCCGAGCCCTTCTTCACCACCAAGACCCGCGGCCTCGGGCTGGGCCTGGCGCTCAGCCGGCAGATCATGGAGCGGTTCGGCGGCGCGCTCGACATCGGTTGCGCGGACACCGGCGGGGCCGTGGTGCGGCTGACATTGCCGGTGACGCAGGGAGATCAATCTTGAAGGCGCGCATCCTGATCGTCGAGGACGAAGGCCTGCTCGCCCGCAACATGGCGCGCTATCTGGAACGCCTCGGCCACGAGACCACATCCGCCCCCACCCGCGCCGACGGCATCGCTCGGCATGACGAAACGCAGCCGGACGTGATGCTGGTCGACTACAACCTGCCCGACGGCAATGGCGTGGACCTGATCCGGCACGTCCGGAAATCCGACCTGACGACCAAGATCGTGATGATCACCGCGCACGGCAACGTGGCAATCGCGGTGGAGGCGATGAAGGCCGGCGCGGACGATTACCTGACCAAGCCCGTCTCCCTGGAGGAGGTCGGGCTGCTGGTCGAGCGGCTGGTCTCACGCAGCCAGGCCGAGGAGTCACTCGCGTATTTCCGCCGGCGGGAAGAAAGCCGCAGCGGCCTGGAACAGATCGTGGGAGAGGCCGAGGCAACCGCCACAATGAAGCGGCTGATCACCCAGGTCCTGACGATGGAGCGCCGCCAGGTCAGCGGCACGCCGCCGCCGGTGCTGATCACTGGTGAAACCGGCACGGGCAAGGAACTGGTTGCCCGCGCTTTGCACTTCGACGGGGTGCGGCGGGCGGCGCCGTTTGTCGAGATAAACTGCGCCGCCCTGCCCGCCGACCTGATCGAATCGGAACTGTTCGGGCATGAAAAAGGCGCCTTCACCGATGCGCGCGACCGGCGGGTCGGGCTGATCCAGTCGGCCGACAAGGGCACGCTGTTCCTGGACGAAATCGGCGAAATGCCTCTGGCCGCGCAGGCCAAGCTGTTGAAGGTGCTGGAGGATGGGCGCGTCCGCCCGATCGGCGGCACGCGCGAACGGATCGTGGATGTCCGCATCCTCGCCGCCACCAACGCCGCGATCGAGGACCGGGCCCGCAGCGGGGAGTTCCGGGCCGACCTGTACTACCGCCTGCGCGGCGTCAGCGTGGCCACTCCGCCGCTGCGCGACCGTGGCGACGATGTCATCGTGCTGGCCGAACATTTCCTGGCGTCCCATCGCCGCCGCTACGGCCGGCCGGACCTGGTGCTGGACGACAGCGCGCGGGCGGGGCTGCGCGCCTACTCCTGGCCGGGCAATGTGCGGGAACTGCGGAACGTGATGGAACAGGCCGCCCTGCTGACGGTGGGGGAGCGGATCATGGCCATCGACCTCAATCTGCGGGAGCCCGCCCCGCTGGGCCATCCCGACGCACGGTCGAACGCGCCCACCCTGGGCAATGCCGAACGGGACCTGATCGTGCAGGCGCTGAAGGGCGCGAACGGGAACGTGACCGTGGCGGCCCAGGCGCTGGGGATCAGCCGGGACACGCTGCGCTACCGCATGGATCGGCACAGCCTGCGGCGCGGGGATTTCGTCTGAGTTTGGGTCGGCGCCCCCGCGCGCCCATTACCCGCTGTGCGGTGGTCCATGATCGCCATGGGCCGAAAGCTCCGCCAGCAGGCAGGCCAGGCTGTAGGACGGTTTGTAGCCCAGCCAGCGCACAGTCTCGGAAATATCGAGCCGGAACGGCTTCACGGCCGGATCAAGCCCGTAGGAGACCGCGAGGTCATAATGGTCCGGATAATACTTCCTGAATGTCGAACCGGCCCCATCCGCGTCCCAGTGTTCGAGATCGGCATCGGTGTATTCGTAGGCGCTGTCGAGGGGCAGTGTCAGGGTCTGGTCGAGCGACCGGCGGGCCATGAGATCCAGGCTTAGCAGGACGGCTGACGCGACGTCATCGATATGCACGGCCCCCTTCCAGAACCAGCGGGCCCAGTCGCTGTACTTGGTGTAGACATCCTTGTTCCAGAATGGAATGAAGCCCCGCGGGCGCAGGATGATCACGTTCATGTCGTTGCAGCAGCGGTAATCCTCGGCGATCCGTTCGGCCAGTCTCTTGCCTCGGGCATAGAGCGTGTCCGGAGTCCGCACGCTCGTCGTCGAGATGTATACGATCTTGTTGATCCCGAGCGCCGCTGCCGCCTCGAATACCTCGAACGTGCCGCGGACGTTCAGGTCGAAGAAGTCATAGGCGTTCTTCTCGCCGCGCTCTTCATGGATGCCGTGCCAGCCGGCGATGTGGACGATGGCATCGCAGCCGAGGAGCGCGTCCCGCAATGTCGGCCGATCCAGGATGGACCCCTGGATGAAGGCGCCGGCCCGTCGCGGCGCGCGGATGTCCAGGATCACGGGGGTATCACCCCTTGCGAGCAGTCCCGGCACGAGGGTCTGGCCGAGATCCCCTGCCCCACCTGTCAGAAGCACCTTCATGTCCGCCCGCCTTGATCGTGTGGTTCGGTGGCATATTCCATGAATTGCCCAGTCATGGTGAGCGCGATGTCGCTCGGCGGCGTCCGGGGCCGGCGGTGGGGTTGGGACTTCTCACGCCCTGATGTAGCGTGGTCGCCAACTGCACCACGGCGCCGACGGGCCTGACGCAGGGGGGACCCAGGAATGCCTCGAAGTAAAATGCTGTCGATACCGCGACGCCAGATGACCGAACACGTCGAGGATGTTTATCCCTTCAACCGATGGGAAGAAGCGCGACCATGACCTACTCTCATTTCGATGCGCGTCCGATCGTGCCTGCGACAGGCGCCGAGATTTCCGGGATCGACCTGCGCCAGCCGGACGCGGAGGCGCAGGCCGAACTCCGGGCGGTGCTGGTGGATCGCAAGGTGCTCGTGTTTCGCGACCAGGACCTCTCGCCCCATCAATACGCGGCCTTCCTGCGGATCTTCGGCACGCCCGTGAAGGAAGACATGGTGGTGGATGAAAACCACCCGCCGGAGGTTGGCGCCATCCATATCCAGGCCAACGAGCAGCAGCGGATCAACTTCTGGCACATGGACCATTCGTTCCGCGAATTGCCGACGCGCGTGCTGTCGCTCTACGCCAAGATCCTGCCACCGGTCGGCGGCGACACGCTGTTTGCCAGCCTGGAAGCCGCCTATGACGGCTTGTCCGATGCGCTGAAGGAGCGGATCGAGGGCCTGCACTGCCATCATCGCATGACCCCAACCCAGAACACGAAGCGCCGCTATACCGCGGAGCAAGCGGCGGCGATGGAGAATGCCCCGCCGATCCGGCATCCGCTGGTGCCCCGCAATCCCGAGAATGGCCGGCGGTACCTGTTCGTCAATGTTCCGATCTATTGCCGAAGCATTGTTGAACTGCCGGCGGCGGAGGGCGATGCGCTGCTTCGCGACCTGTATCAGCACGTCCAGCGGCCGGAATTCCATTTCCGCCTGACCTGGCAACCGAACACCGTCGTCGTCTGGGAGAACAACCACACGCTCCATTACCCGGTGGCCGACTATTTCCCGCACGAGCGGAAGCTCTGGCGTGGCGTGATCCAGGCGACCGAGGATGACAGGCCCAGGGCCGCCAGCCCGGATGTCGCCGCGACGGGGCCATACCATGGCGAACGGGCTGACCGGGTGGCGGTCCCTGGCCTGATGCGGTAACGACGGGATCAGTGACAGGCCGCTTGACCGGACGCCGTCGGTCTGGCGACCCTGAGTGAAACCAAGGCCCCAAGCGGCGCAACGAGCCGGCCCGCGTGGAGACGCTCGGGCCCACGATCAAGGAATTGTCCCATGCCCACCGCCCCCACCAAAGCCTCCTCCGTCGACGTCGTCATCGTCGGAGCCGGGTTTTCCGGTCTTTATCTGCTGCATCGCATGCGCAAACAGGGCCTCTCGACCCGGTGCTTCGAACGCGGTGATGGCGTGGGGGGCACCTGGTACTGGAATCGCTATCCCGGCGCGCGGTGCGACGTGGAAAGCATGCAGTATTCCTATGGCTTCGACGACGATCTGCAGCAGGAATGGAACTGGCCGGAGAAGTTCTCGGGCCACGCCGATATCCGCGCCTACGCCGATCATGTGACCGACCGGTTCGGCCTGCGCCCGCATATCGATTTCGAAACCGAAGTGCGCGCCGCGCATTACGACGCGGGCCAGCGCCTCTGGAAGATCGAAACCAGCGCCGGGGAGAAAATCAACGCCAGGCATTTCGTGATGGCCGGCGGCTGCATCTCGACCGCGCAGATCCCCAAGTTCGAGGGGCTGTCGGACTACACCGGCAAGACCTATCACACAGGCCGCTGGCCGCATGAACCGGTGAGCTTCGCGGGTCTGCGGGTGGCGGTCATCGGCACCGGCTCCTCGGCCATCCAGGCGATCCCGGTGATCGCCCGGGAGGCCACGCATCTGACCGTTTTCCAGCGGCAGGCGAACTTCACCATCCCGTCGCGCAATCATCCGATGACCGAGGACTACGCGAACGGATGGAAAGACGGCTACGCGGGAAAGCGCAAGGAAATGCGCAATATGCCGAACGGCGTTCTGCGGGAGCTCAACGACAAATCGGCGCTGGAAGTCAGCGAGGAAGAGCGTCTCGCCACCTATGAGGAGCGTTGGCGCCTCGGCGGTTCCGGCTTCCTCGGCGCGTTCAACGACATCATGACGAACAGCGAAGCCAACGACACGATGGCGGAATTCGTCCGCAACAAGATCCGCCAGACGGTCAAGGATCCGGTGACGGCCGAGATCCTCTGCCCGAAGACCCATCCCATCGGCACCAAGCGGCTCTGCGTCGATAGCGGCT
>CANJSR010000302.1 GCA_947476855.1 Acetobacteraceae bacterium | reverse complement strand
CGTTCGGCCGGAGGGTCGATCCCAACGCCCACCCTCCCCTTGAGGGAGGGGGGTGGGGGGGGGGGGTGGAGACCCCCCGGTCCGTGCCATGATACCCCTCCCCCCAACCCCCTCCCTCAAGGGGAGGGGGGGCGTGGTGGTCACGGCCGGTGTCTCCTCCTCCGCCACATTCCCCGCCCCAAGTGCCTCCTCCCCCATCGACGCCGGTGCGTCCCCCCCCGACGCCGACGTCATCATCCTGACCATGCATCGGGTCGAGGACTCGCTGGCGGCCATTGCATCGGCCCTGGCGCAGACGGGTGTCTCCCGCCATGTCCACATTCTCGACCAGGGGTCCACGCAGGCCGAGCTGGACCGTCTGGCCGCCGCGGTGCGGGGTCGGACGGATGCGTCGCTGTACCAGGCCACCCGCAACCTTGGTGTCGCCGAGGGCCGCAACGTCGCCTCCGCGTTCGGGCGGGGGCGGGTGGTCGCCGCGCTGGACAACGACGCGGTCTTCGCCGATCCGGGCACGCTGGCGCGGATGGTGGGGGCACTGGACGCCGAACCGGACCTCGCGGCGATCGGCTGCCGCATCGTCGCCGATGCGACCGGCACCGACGATCTGTCCTCGTGGGGCTATCCCGTCTCCCTGCTGGCGCGATCGGCCGGCCGTTTCAACACCGTGACCTTCGTCGGCGCCGGCCACGCGATCCGCCGCACCGCCTGGGACGCGGCCGGCGGCTATGACCCGGCGCTGTTCTTCTGCTGGGAGGAATACGACTTCTGCCTCCGCGCCATCGCCGGCGGCTGGCGCATCGCCTATCGCGGCGATCTCGTCATCCGCCACAAGGTCGCCCCCGAGCAGCGCCAGGCCTGGTCCGACCGGCGGTGGTTTCATTTCGTCCGCAACCGGCTGTATATCGAGCGCAAGCACGCCGCCTCCTGGCCCGCGCTGCTGCCCCGGATCGGCGGCTACCTGCTGAAGGGGCGGCGCCACGGGCTGCTGCGCCCGACGCTGGAGGCGATCCTGGCTGCCGCCCGGATGGCGGTTTCGCCCGTGCCGCTGCCGCCGGCGGCACTGGCCTACCTCGCGCACCACGACCTCGCCCATCGGGGGTCCTGGCCGGATCGCTGGCGGGCCGAGGTGCTGGCCCGCCTCGCGCCTCAGCCCAGCCGGTCGCGCAGCAGCAGCGGGATGATCGCCGGGCAGTCGAGCAGGTAGCGCCGCGCCAGCCGGCGCGGATCGCCGGCCAGACGGTGCGCCCATTCCAGCCCCGTCCGCTGCATCCAGAGCGGGGCGCGCCGACGGGCACCGGCCAGGAATTCCAGGCTCGCCCCGACACAGAGGCCGAGGCCAGTCGCCCCTCCCCCCGCGGCGATGGCGGCCGCCAGCCGCTCCTGCCTGGGGGAGCCGACGGCAAGCAAGGTGAAACGGGCTGGATGATCCACGGCAAAGCGCACCGCGCGGGCGAAGGCGGCGGGGTCGCGCGCAAAACCTTGGGGCGGATTGTGGTGGGCGACGCGGGACAGGCCCAGGGCCGGCAAAAACGCGGGATCGAGGCCGATGATGGTCACGTCGCTTCGGATTTCCGCCAGCAGGGCGGCCGTCAGGTCGCTGCCGGTGACGACCGGCGGAGTGGGCAGCCCGATCGCGCGGGCCAACCCGGCCACGACGCGGGAGTCGAGCAGACGCAGCGCTGCCTGGTCATACGGCCCGCGCAGGGTCGGATCGCGCGACAACCGTACCAGGTGGTCGGCGTTGGGGGTAACGACATAGCCGAAGGGGGCGTCGGGCGGTCGGGCCAGGAGGTGGGAGAGCGTATCGCGGGGCGTGAGGTTGGCGAAGTCGAGGCCGAGGAGGCGGATGGTCGGAAGCACTTCGCCCACCCTACGTTCGGGGCAGGACTGGGCTGGAGACTTCCGCGCCCCCTCCCCCCTTGAGGGGGAGGGTTGGGGTGGGGGGTATCGCGGCACGGACCCGGGGGTCTCACCCGCCACCTCGTCCCTCCCCCTCAAGGGGGGAGGGGGCGTCGTTCGACCGCCTTCGCGCGATGCGAGATCGTCCCCAGGAGACACCAGCCCCGCGGGCGACATCACAGCCCCAGCCGCAGCGTCAGCAGCGCCACGTTCCGCCCATAATCACCATTGGTCGTCCCCACCGCCGAACCGGTCCCCTGGACCCCGCTCGCCGCATAGGTGGCCGACAGGCGGACGGACCGGTTGACCAGCCAGGTCACGCCCCCGCCAATGCCATAGCCCCACTGCCGCCCCCCGCCCTGCAGGAACACCGCCTGCTGCACCCCGGCGGTCGCGTGCAGCAGGATCTCTCGGGTCAGTTCGTGATCGATCCGCAGGCGGGCGGCGGTGTAGGTATAGGCGGCGATGCCCTCCTGCGCCGCGTCCTCCAGCCCGCGCAGCAGGCTCGCGCGGACCGTGGTCAGGCCAGAGGGATTCCAGATCACCTCGCCCTCGGCCGTCAGCCCGGTATGCGGGCGGTAGGCGGGGTTGGCGAACCGCCGCGTCTCCACCCCGAACAGCAAGCGGTACCGCCAGACGGCGTTGTCGTCGTAGTCGACCCCCAGCATGACCCGCAGCCCGGTCGAGTCCGGGGACGCCTGCCCCGGCGTCGGGCTGGTGTAGGCCTGCCGCGTCGCGCGCGTGACCAGCACCAGGTTGCGCAGCGGCGCGAGTTCATACCGCAGCTTCACCCCGCCCTGCAGCACGTCGCGGTCGCGGTAGGACTGGGAAACCGGGGCGCCGAGGATCGTGGTATCGCCGTAGTGCCAATGGGCGAACGCCAGGTTCGGCGTCCAGACGAAACGGCCGGACCGGATCGCGTATTCCGCCCGCGCATCGGCGATCGTCACGCCCACTGGCCGGTCGGTGGGCAGCGCGTCGAGTTCCGTCCGGTCCTGGTGCGTCGCGACATAGGACGCGGCGAGCGTCAGCCGGTCCCGGCCGATGTCGATCGAGCCGCCCAACGCCACGGTCCCATCGGTGCGCCCCTGCGCCTGCTGGTTCGGGTAGCGCGTGTCGGACAGCGCGGCATAGGCGCCGAACGCGTCCGAGGACCAGTCGCTGCTCAGCAGCACCGACGGCCTGGTGGAGGCAACCCAGCTGCCCCGCTTGCCGCTGCCGCCCAGCACATTGTCGTCGTAGCCGATCGCGGTTTCCAGGCGGGGAAACAGGCGCATCGGCCCCTCCCGCAGCCCCAGCGGATCGTGGTCGGCGCGCAGGCGGGACAGGACGGTGACGCCCGGCTGGGCGCCGTAGCCCGGCACGCCCTCGGGGAACAGCGTGTCGAGCATTCGCGCCCCCGCCTGGGTGATGGCAAGGAGGGAGACGAGAGCCGCGAGTCCGCCCGCGCGCACGTCCCAGGTCCAGGGCCTGTCCTGGGGCGGGTCGGTCTTCCGGTTCTGTCCTGCGATGGTCCACATGGCGTGGAAGCATCGCAAGGAAGTCTTGCCAATCCGTTAACGCCGGACCGGGAATCGCAAGGGGGCGCCGAACCGACGCCCCCCGGCTTGCGTCGGCTACTTGTCCAGCCAGACGTCCTCGAACCGCCAGCCGTTGTAGATGCTGTTCACCATCATGCCGTAGTTCTTCACATAGGGATGCCAGCACCCGGCCTGGTGGCCGTGATAGGTCACCGGGCGGGCCACGTCCTCGAGCAGCCGGCGCTCGATCTCCCACACCAGCTTGCGGCGCTTGTCGGTGTCCAGCTCCTGCGACTGGGCGTCGAACATCGCCTGGATGTCCTTGTTGCAGTAGTTGGTGTAGTTACGCAAAGACCCACAGCCGTAGTTCTCGTAGAACACCTGATCCGGATCATCGAGGGAATGGCCGGTGGCGTTCATGCCCACCTGGTAGTCCTTCTTGAAGACCCGATTGTAGAACTGCGGCGTCTCCACCGCGTCCAGTTCGGCGTCGATATAGATCTCCTTCAGGTGGTCGGCCAGGATCAGCGCCGGATCGCGGAAGGTGGAGACGTTGCGCGTGAAGATCTTCACCGGCAGCCGCTTCTCCGGCCCGTACCCGGCCTTGCGCATCAGCGCCCGCGCCTCATCGCGCGATTTGGCGATATCGGGGCCGTAGCCGGGGAAGGTCGCCAGGATATCCGCCGGCACCGCCCAGATGCCATCCGGCGGCGGCAGGTTGGAGGCGCCGATGCCGGTCGGGATGCCCTCGTTCATGATCTTGTTGAAGGCGCCGCGATCCAGCGTCAGCGCCAGGGCCTGGCGGATATCGGGATTGTCGAAGGGCGGGGCGTCGCGGTTGATGATCAGGTTGGAGGTGCCGATCGCACGGATCTTGCACTGCACCGCCGGCGCCTGCTTCTGGACATCGTTCACCAGGGCCACGGTGACGTCGGTCGGGAAGCTGACGTCGTATTTCGCCGCGACCAGGCCCAGCATGCGGGTGGCGCGGTTGGGCACGATGCTGACCTCGATCCCGTCCAGATAGGGCAGACCCTGCTTCCAGTAGTTTGGATTGCGCTCCAGCCGGATAATTTCATTCATCCGGTACTCGACAAACCTGAACGGGCCGGTGCCGATCGGCTTGGTCCGCATCTGCGCGGACGGGATGTGGCAGGGGTAGACCGGCGAATAGCCCGAGGCGAGCATCGCCAGCAGCGACGGCTGCGGGCGGGTCAGGTGGAACGTCACCTCGGTCGGGCCGTTGACCGTGATCTCCTTGACGTTCGCATACCAGAGCTGGCGCGGGCTTTTTCGGATCTTCCCCGGTGCCAGGCCGGAGACCATGTCCCAGGTGCACTTCACGTCCGCCGAGGTGAAGGGCTTGCCATCATGGAAGGTGACGCCTTCGCGCAGCGTGAAGGTCAGCTTCGTGCGGCTGTCGTCCCAGGCCCATTTCGTTGCAAGGTCGGGCACGATCGTGTCGTCCCGGTTCTGCATCTGGTGCTGGTCGAACATGACAAGGTTGTTGAACATCGACATGAACGGCACGACGACCGAGACCGTTGCCTCCTCGTGCAGCGAGGGGCTGGGCGGCGTGTCGATCAGGGGCATGGTCATGACGCCACCGCGCTTCTGCGCCGCGGCCGGGCCGGCGACGGCAAGCATCAGCGCGACGAGACATCCGGCCACGCGGCCGGTGAGAGATCGCATCCTGGGTTCCTCCTTCGATTGGCCGCGGGTTCGGGCCGGCGTGCCATTGCCGAAACGCTGCGCGGTTTTGGCCGGGGACGCAACCTTCGCGGGGCCGGCGGGGCGCGGGCCGGAGGGCGCGCGGGCCGGTGGTTGATAACGGAAGAAATCATTCATGGGCCAGGTCGTTCCGGCCATAATCACCCGCGGACAACGAAAGCGGCGGCCCGGTTGCCGCCGCGATCCGGGACGCGCGCGGGCATTCCCGAAACCGGTCCCAGAACGAGGGATTTCCCACCCATCCAGACAGGATGGGAGGAAAGATTTTTTCTTTTCTCTCCCCACCTTGCCAGCGGCGGAAAAATCATCTTTCTGAGGCGCCCCGATGGACTCTCGCCCCACAGACGCCGACCAGGAGTATCAACCGTGACCCAAACCCTCACCCGGCGCGCCGCGATCGGCGCCACGCTGGCGCTGGCCGCCACCACCGTCCCGTTCCGGGCGCATGCGGCGCCAAAGGAAATCCGGCTCGACTGGGCGACCTACAATCCGGTCAGCCTGGTCCTGAAGAATGAAGGCCTGCTGGAAAAGGCGCTCCAGGCCGACGGAATTTCCGTGCGCTGGGTGTTCTCGGCCGGATCCAACAAGGCGCTGGAGTTCCTGAACGCCGGCTCGCTCGATTTCGGATCGACCGCCGGCGCGGCCGCCCTGGTCAGCAAGATCAACGGCAATCCGATCAATTCCATCTATGTCTATTCGCGGCCGGAGTGGACCGCGCTGGTCACCCAGGGCAACTCCGCGGTCAAGACGATCGCCGACCTCAAGGGCCAGCGGGTCGCGGTCACGCGCGGCACCGATCCGCATATCTTCCTGGTCCGCGCCTTGGCTGGGGCCGGCCTGTCCGAGAAGGACGTGAAGCTGGTGCTGGTGCAGCACGCGGACGGCCGCACGGCGATGGAGCGTGGGGACGTGGTGGCTTGGGCCGGGCTCGACCCGATGATGGCCGCGGCCGAGGTCGAGGGCGGCGCCCGCCTGTTCTTCCGCAAGCCCGAGGCCAACACCTGGGGCGTGCTGAACGTGCGGACCGAGTTCGCCAAGGAAAATCCGGAACTGGTGCGGAAGGTCCTGGGCGTCTATGACACGGCCCGCAAATGGGCGCTGGCCCATCCGGCGGAACTCAAGGCGATGATG
>CANJSR010000301.1 GCA_947476855.1 Acetobacteraceae bacterium | reverse complement strand
TCCAGCACCCGCTCCGGGTGACGGGATTCAAGGCGCTGGCGGATCGACCGGCCCTTGATGCCGCCCGCGTAGCCGGTGTGGTAATAGAAGACCGACTGGTCGGCCTTGTTACCGGTCACCTTGACCTTCGCGGCGTTGATCACGACGACGTTGTCGCCGCAATCGACATGCGGGGTGAACTGCGGCTTGTGCTTGCCGCGCAGACGGGTGGCGATCAGGACGGCGAGGCGGCCGAGAACAACGCCTTCGGCGTCGATCAGCACCCAGTCCTTTTTCACCTCCGACGGCTTGATGGAGGGTGTGGTCTTGAGCATCGGTTCGATGAAGCCTGTTGATGAATAGACGCGCCTTATGAGGGCAGGGCATTGAACGGTCAAGGTGTTTTGTTGTGGTAATATAATACCA
The DNA here is from genome assembly GCA_947476855.1 of Acetobacteraceae bacterium. The sequence continues at coordinate 5,878 of CANJSR010000301.1, read as the reverse complement.
CAACACCGATGCCACCAGACGCCATCCGGGACTGGCGCCGTCCGGTTGATTGTGCGAGACATTATTACGAAGCGAAATCAAGGTACAACAGAGGTACGAGATGGATCTGACGACGCTGTTCGTGGCGGTCGCCATGGCGTTCGGCCTGCTGACATTCGACACGATCCGGAACTCCGGCCAGGTCATCGTCGAAGTGGCGGAGGTCCCGGCGATCGAGAAGACGAGCATCGACCAGGAAACGGTCGAGAATGAGTTCGCCGCCGAACTCAACCGGGTGGCCGACATCGTCTCGATCATCATCCCGCCTGAAATCCGCACCCAGCGGGAAATCGGAGTCACCCGCGCTTTGGGCTCCCTGCTGAAGGCCGATGACCTCGCCCATGCGATCGAGGTCGACCTCGGCTATCGGTCTGATCGCCTGCGCCTGGCCCTGTTCACCGACAAGGGACGCGTCGGCGCGCTGGTCACCGGCCGTGGCAAGACCGTGGGACCGTTCCGCACGCTCCTGTATCCAAAGGACGACGAATCCCTGATCGACTTCGTCCGTCGCTGTTCGCTGTCCGGTTCGTTCCACCTGGCACCCTATGGCACCACCCTGCATCTGATGCAGGAAGGCGCGGCGGCCGGGGACCTGACCGCCGCCAAGGCCATGTCGGCGCGCGCCAAGACCAGCCTTCCCGCGATTCCCGTGAGCTTTGACCGATCCCTGCTGGAGAATATCGATGGCCTGATCACCCTGTTCAGTGGCGATGTGGCCGGCGCCCAGGCCATGTTCCAGCGCGCGATCCACTCCTCGCATGAGAACTGGGTGGCCGTGCTCAACGCGGCCTTCACCGAAATCCAGTTGCAGGCATTTGAACCGGCCCACAACCGGATGCGGGACATGATCGCGCGGGCGCCGGCAGACAACCGCGTCCTGATATCCACCGCATACATGACCCAGGGCGTCGCCCTGTTGGGCCTGAACCGGGCGAAGGAGGCGGAGATGCTGCTGGAAAAGGCGCTGGTCGTGAACCCCGACAACTCCAGCGCCTGGTATTATCGCGCCGGAGCCCGCGCGATGGTCAACGATCTGGAAGGGGCGGAACGGATGCGCCGGAACGCCTTCCAGACGAACGACTCGTTCGAGAACTATGCCGAGGTGGCGACGCTGTATTTCCTGCTGAACTGGCGCGGCGGATCGGCGTTGATCCAAAGCCCGTTCCGGAATCCCTCCATCATCACGCATCGCTGAGGCGCGTCACGGGATCAGGATCGCCGCCAGCAGAACGGTGCCGGCGACGATCCGGTACCAGGCGAAGGGCGCGAAGCCGCGGCGGCTGACGAAGCCCACGAACCAGCGGATGACCCACAAGGATGCCAGGAAGGTCGTGATGAAGCCGATCGCGATCAGCTCCATCCCATCCGCCGACAGCCCGTCCCGGTTCTTGTACAGGTCGTAGACCGCGGCGCCCGCCAGGGTGGGCACCGCGAGGAAGAACGAAAACTCGGCCGCCGCCCGCCGGGTCACCCCCATCAGCAGCGCCCCCAGGATCGTCGCGCCCGAGCGGGAGACGCCGGGGATCATGGCGACGCACTGGATCAGGCCAATGCCGAGCGCGAGGCGGGGGGTGAAGTTCTCGATCTGGTTGACGGTGGGGACGGGGCGCACACGCTCGATCACCAGGATCGCGATGCCGCCCAGGATCAGGGCAAGGGCCACGACCGTCGGGTTGAACAAATAGAACTTGATGTATTTGTGGGCGACGACGCCGATCAGCGCGGCTGGCAGGAAGGCCAGCGCGATGGCGGTCGCGAAGCGGCGCGCGGCCGGGTCCTTGCCCAGGCCCAGCAGCACATCCCAGAAGCGGCGGAAATAGGTGACCAGGATCGCCAGCACGGCACCGGCCTGGATCACAACCTCAAACACTTTGCCGGGCGGGCCGTCGAAGTTCAGCAGTTCGGCCGCGATGATGAGATGACCGGTGGAGGAGACGGGCAGGAATTCCGTCAGTGCTTCCACGAGGCCCAGCAGGGCCGCCTCCAACATCGCCTGCATGGCGCCGATGCTCCGATGGTTATCGCGGCCTTATGCGCCGGCTGAACGAGTCGCACAGCCCCAGGGATCGGGGTATGCGTGTTCCTTATATGTTCTTGTTTAGCCCAAGCCCAGACCCCGAGGCAAGCGGCACGAGGTCGGACCGCGCGGGAGAGGCGAAGGCCCCTCCCGCACAGCGGGTCAGACGACCTTCTTCTCCTTCATCGCCGCGATCGCGCCGGCGTCGTAGCCGAGTTCGCCCAGGATCTGGTCCGTGTGCTCCCCCAGTTCCGGGGTGGCGGAGCGGATGGTCCAGGGGGTGCGGGACAGCTCGATGGGCTGGCCGATCACCTCCACGTCGCCCAGCACATTGTGGTGTACCTTGCGGGCGATGCCGAGATGCTTGACCTGCGCGTCCTCGAACACCTCATTCATCTTGTAGATCGGACCTGAGGGCACGCCCTGGGCGTTCAACCGCTCGATCCAGTCGGCCGAGGTGCGGTCGACGGTGATCTTCTCGATTTCCGCGTTCATCGCGTCGCGGTTGGTGGACCGGAGCTTCCCGTTCAGGAACCGCGGGTCCTCGATCAGTTGTTCGGCGCCGAGGGCCTTGCAGAGACGGCGGTAGATGTCTTCGCCGGCGGCGGCGATGTTGATGTAGCCGTCCTTGGTCTGGAACACGCCGGTCGGGATGGAGGTCGGGTGGTTGTTGCCCGCTTGCTCCGGCACTTCCTTGGCGATGGTCCAGCGGGCGGCCTGGAAATCCAGCATCGAAATCTGGGCGGCCAACAGGGAGGACTGGACCCATTGGCCCTCGCCTGACTGTTCCCGTTCCAGCAGCGCGATCAGGATGCCCATGGCGGCGAAGATGCCGGCGGTCAGGTCGGCGACGGGGATGCCCACCCGCACCGGGCCCTGGCCCGGCAGGCCGGTGATGGACATCAACCCGCCCATGCCCTGCGCGATCTGGTCGAAGCCCGGACGCTCCCGATACGGCCCGTCCTGGCCGAAGCCCGAGATCGAGGCGTAGACGATCCGCTTGTTGATCTTCCGCAGGCTTTCATAGTCGACGCCGAGGCGGAACTTCACGTCGGGGCGGTAATTCTCCACCACCACATCGGCCTGGGCGACGAGGCGGTTCATGACCTCCACGCCCTGAGGTTCCTTCAGGTTCAACGTCAGGCTGCGCTTGTTGCGGTGCAGGTTCTGGAAGTCGGGGCCGTGGCGCTCTCCGCCCAGGCCGGAATCGCCGCCGGGGGATTCGATCTTGATCACGTCCGCGCCCCAGTCGGCCAACTGGCGCACACAGGTCGGACCCGCGCGGACCCGCGTGAGGTCGATAACCTTGAAACGAGAGAGGGGACCCGTGCTCATGCTGCCTCCTGTGTACTGGGGCGGAGCGTAGGCGGAGGCGGCGGTCTTGGCCAGCGGTGGGAAAGTGTTGGGCAAAGCCCCATCGTTTTGCTTGCACTTCGCCCCGAAACCTTGGATTCCGTCACCATGAGCCAAGACCGCGCCCCCACCGATGTCCCCACCCTGCAACGTTGGCTGACCGGCCCTCGTTTCCGGTCGCTGCCCGCCCGTGACGCGGAGCAGCCGCCGCCGAAGCTGTCCTTTGAATTCTTCCCGCCCCGCACCGAGGCGCTGGAACAGCAGCTTTGGGCCTGCATTCAGCGCCTGGCGCCAATGATGCCGCGCTTCGTGTCCGTGACCTACGGCGCCGGCGGTACGACCCAGGCGCGGACGCATGCGACGGTCGCGCGCATCGTGACCGATACCGACCTGACCCCAGCGGCGCATCTGACCTGCGTCGGCGCGACCCGGCAGGAGGTCGATGACGTCGCCCGCCAGTATTGGGCGGCCGGCGTCCGCCACATCGTCGCCCTGCGCGGCGACCCCCCGCCCGGCACGACGTATGCCCCGCATCCCGGCGGCTATGCCTTCGCCGCCGACCTGATCGCCGGCCTGCGCAAGATCGCCGATTTCGAGATTTCGGCCGCCGCCTACCCGGAAACCCACCCGACCGCGCGCAGCGCCGAGGATGATCTCGACAATCTGAAGCGCAAGCTCGACGCCGGCGCGACGCGGGCGATCACGCAGTACTTCTTTGATACCGACACCTATCTGCGGTTCCTGGACCGTTGCCTCGCCGCCGGGATCACCGCACCGATCGTGCCGGGGATCATGCCGGTGTCGAACTATGCGCAAGCGGCCCGGTTCTCGGCGATGTGCGGTGCGTCCGTCCCCGCCTGGATGGGGCATATCTTCGAGGGCACGGACGACGACCCGGAGACTCGGCGCATGATCGGCATGGTCGTGGCGGCGGAGCAGGTGCGGCTGTTGCAGGCCAATGGCGTGGACGAATTCCACTTCTACACGCTGAACCGCCCCGACCTGACCTATGCGATCGCGCATCTGCTGGGTGTGCGTCCCGTCGGAGGTCAACCGGTCGCCTGATGCGCGACCTGCCGATCCTGGGGATCGCGCCCGCGGACGGGCGCACGCCGCTGGTGTTCTGCTGGGGCGTGTCCAGTTTCTTCGGCTGGGGCGTCAACGGGCTGAACCTGGCCCTCGCGCTGGCGGATCATCCGGTGTTCGCGCCGGTCGCCGGGCAGGTCTTCTCCATGGACGACCTGGTGCTGGACCCGTTGCGGGAGGCGCGGGTGCTGCCGGTGCTCAGCCGGTCCCGCGATGTCTGGGCGGCCCTGGCATCGACCGCGGAACCGTTGCTGGAGGTCGAGGCGCCGGTCCTGTCCGGCATCGGCCGTGATTTCGCCGGCGCGGGTGTGGCCGCGCATGGGAAGCACCTGGTCGGCAATCCCCAGGTCGGCGTGGCATTCCTGGAAGAAGCGACGCTCAGCCCGGAGGGCCGAGCGCTGGCGAGGGAATTTCCTTTGGTGATCGCTGGGTCGGCGTGGAACGAGCGCGTGCTGCGCGCCAACGGTATCCATGCCACGACGACCGTTCTGCAGGGGATCGACACCAGCCTGTTCCATCCGGCGCCGAGGGCGGGGTTGCTGGGGCGGGATCGGTTCGTCGTGTTCTCGGGCGGGAAGCTGGAACTGCGGAAGGGCCAGGACCTGGCGCTGGCCGCCTTCCGCGCCTTTCATCGCCGTCATCCCGAGGCGTTGCTGCTGACCGCCTGGCACTCCCCCTGGTCGGACCTGATGAACGACGCGGTGGCGCATCCCGGGCTGGTCCCGCCGCGTGCGACGCCCGAGGGCACGCCGGACGTGATCGGTTGGGCGGTCGCCAACGGTATTCCGGCCGATTCGGTGATCGCCATCGGCCCTACGCCCAATATCGCGATGCCGCATGTGCTGCGGGAGGCCGATGTGGCGCTGTTTCCGAACCGGGCGGAGGGCGGCACCAACCTGGTTGCCATGGAATGCATGGCCTGCGGCATCCCGACGATCCTGTCGGCCAATACCGGGCACCTCGATCTGCTGCGGACCCCCGGTATCGCCTTGCCGCTGACCCGTCAGGGGCCGGTCAGCCGAAGCGGCCTCGACACGACGGATTGGGGGGAGAGCGACGTGGAGGAAGCGGTCGAGGCGCTGGAAACCGTCTGGCGCGACCGGGAGGCCGCCCGCGCGATGGGCGAGGGGGCGGCGCGGTTCATGGCCGGGATGGACTGGAAGCGGCAGACGGCCCTTCTGCTCCGCGCGATCGAGCCCTTGTTGCCGTAGCTGGAGCGCCTTCAGGCCGACCGTAAACGGCCCGCGCGCTCTGGCCTCTTGTTTGATCGCATGATTCACGCGCTGTTACGATTCCGCTCAGCGCGATCATGCCCTGGTGTCCCGAACCAGAAGTTCGCTTTACTGAGCGACGGTCTGCACGGTACGGACGCAGCGTCGCTCG